>JBILPB010000180.1:0-5507 GCA_044374175.1 Bacteroidia bacterium
GCTACAAAACCCATTTTATCCGTGCGTTCGTATATCTCTTTAGGCAAATAGGGGTTTAGCGTTTCACGCAAAATCCATTTGTTTTTATTTTGATGTATTTTGAATTTATCGGGCAGCCGCACCGCATATTCTAACAAAAGGTGGTCTAAAAAAGGCGACCTAGACTCTATCGAAAAACACATCGAATTTCGATCTTCCGAATGCGCTTAATACGGTATGCTCGTTACAAAAATTTGATCTATACTTAGCTTACGTACACTATCCATTTTAGAAAAAAAGCCGAATTTCGGTTTTAGTGGTTGTTTGGCAAAGTGGGTGTAATTTATAAACTTATTGGTCTGGTGACGGAGTGCATTCAGAAAAAGAAAGCCTACTAGTAACATCACATTCCTCTTTAGGCTTTCATCTCTAGCACGCAGTTCGTGGTATAGTTTTCTTATTTTACCTTTTTTTAATAAATGGAGATAGTGATAGGTAAAAAAATTGCCATAACCGCCCGTATGCTCATCGGGTCCTTGCCCACATAGCATTACCGTAATACCTTGATTTCGTGCTTCTTGAAATACAGAAAATTCAGAAAAGTGAGAGCAGCTGCTTACTGGTTGCTCCTGATGCCATATCATTTTTTCTAAATACTTTTTAGTAAGCAGGTCATCTAGATGCGGAAACGTTTTTTTGAGATGCACGCCTGTTTTTGTGGCTACATGTTCAGCATACACCCTTTCGTCATAGGCGGCATGCTCGTAGCACGATATTATTGCCTTGTAATCTCCTTCTTGGTCTATTTCCTTGGTTATGCATACGATTCCCGAGCTATCTAGCCCTCCCGAAAGCGCAACACCTACTGTTACGTCAGATCGCAGACGTAGCTTTATGCTCTCTTTCAACAATTTGTCGTAACCTGCTTTTGCCGATTCAAAATCAATTTTGGTTCCCTTTAGATTAGGATTATACCATTTGGAAATAATGAAGCTATGTTCCGACAAATCATAAATCAACTGATGGCCGCCACTAAGCGAAAAGACATTTTTAAAAAAAGTATGTTCATTATGATTCAGAAGTCCTTGTTCCAAAAAATCGAAAGTTGTATCTAGATTTAGACTTGCGACAAATTCGGGATGAATAGTAAACTGCTTTATCTCAGAACCAATAAGAAAGTAGTCGCCGCATTGCGTATACAAAAATGGCTTGACACAATACCGATCTCTACTACAAAACAAGCTGTTTTTTGCCGGGTCAAAAATCACAAAAGACCACATACCGGTAAATTTATTTTGACAATCGTGGCCCCAATGCAGGTAGGCGTTCAGTATAACTTCGGTATCCGTTTTTGTTTCGAAACTATAGCCATACACTACTAGTTCTTCACGAAGTTCAATATAATTAAATATCTCCCCGTTAAAAGTTATTACTAAGTCGTGCCTATGCATGGGTTGCACACCATCAGCACTTAAGTCTATAATGGCCAATCGCCTATGGCCAAAAGAAAAGTTAGACCCAAAATAATGTCCATCGTAATCCGGCCCTCGATGATGAATAATGTCTGTAGAGGCTTGAATTAATTCTGTAGCTACAGCTTTGTTATTTTGTGAAATTATCACTGAAATACCGCACATTAAAATTAAACGTTTAACTGTTTTTTTCTAAATTCTTCAAAATCTTTATGGGGAATAAAGCCATTGAATTGTTTTGCACTCGTGTGAAGGACACACTCTTGAGGGTTTAAAATTTTCAAAACTTTGGCCGGGTTGCCGCCTATAACTTGATAGCCATCTAAGAAAGATTTAGTAACAATGGCACCTGCAGCTACGATGGTATAATCACCTAATTCTACGCCAGGTAAGACCACAACTCCCATTCCAATCCAACAATATTTGCCTATTTTTATATCCTTAGCTTCGAATTTACGATTGTCGGTCAGTGTGTGATTTGCGGCAATAAGTCCAACATTTGGTCCAATTTGTGTGTAATCCCCAATTGTAATTTTACCGTGATATGCAGAAATGTAATTACCTTGCATATAACCTGGAGATGTTTCAATACCGCAATATACATTCTTCCATCCTGAAACGATACTTGTAGGATGTATAGGCCAATAAGGTCCGTAGTTAACTTTACGGACTACTTGTGAATACCAAATGTCAAACGTAATCGGTGTTTGTGTGTTTGAAGTCTCGTAAATAAAATCAAAAAACCTAAAATATTTATATGCTTTTCTAAGAAGTACCTTAGGAATGCACAAAAAGAATAAATGCTGTAATCTAGTTAATCTGAACTTCTCCATTAATTGAATATTTATAACCAATAAATAAGTAAACCATATACCAAAAACTGTATAAAATACTGAAAAGTAAAAGTCCTACTTTCAAATCAAAATAAGCTAATCCTAAGTAAAAAAATAAAGTTGTAGTTGAAAGTATTCCTATATGAAAAATAAAATCTAATTGGAGCTTTCCAGCTATAAAAAACGTATAGGATAACGGGCTTACAATTAATTTTAACATCATCATAATAATTAAAATTTGTGAATAAACCCCCGCGTCACGCCAATTATGGCCAAAAGCCCATTCAAATAAATCTGGACCAAAAGTTAAAATTACCACCGTCGGAATAATAGAAATCAGCGCTAAACTTTTAAATGTTTTTATAAATATTCCTCTACAGCTTCCCGTGCGAAGAAAGTCTTCTGTAGCTCGCTGTTGAAATACATTACCAATTGCACCTCCAACAAAACTAATTGGTAACCCCAACATTCGCATAGCTAAATTATATAACCCCACTGCTCCAACACCAACAAAATGATTTAACATAAAGACAGGCAATTGATTGCTAAAGCGATTTACAAACTCAGATGGTAGCGAGTATATTGGAAATTTTTTATGCTTTTTTAATAATTGCTTTACTATTGAAATATCCATTTTTTTTAGACCTAATTCATATTTTTTTGTCAAGCCAATAAATAAAATAAGTGCTGGAAGTGCTTGCCCAAAAAGTAGTCCGAGAAACAATCCTGTTTCATTCTTAATCCATAAGCCTAAAGTAATAGATAATAAGGGAGTAAGTACTGCAAGAAATATTCCATTAAAGGTGAGTAAATCATATTCCTTCTTTCTGTTGGCCCATACCCTATAAATCTCATTTTGGCCTGCAAAAAATATACCTATGGGTATCACCCAAAACCACTTACTTAGGGCTTCATTTTCAGCCCATTTCGTAAATAATGTAGAGAATATTAATAAAAAAACAGTAACAAATATGGCAAAACTTGCATTGATTATTCTATTCAGCCACATTGCGTTAATGGCGTCTTCATCTTCCTTTTCCAGCATTATAACTTGCAGGTATTGTAAGGTGGAAAATACACCTAAAACACCTGTTATAGCCATATATAAACCCAAAGTACCGTAATGTTCTAGTTCGTATATCCTGTAAAGAACGGGAGCGGTACCAATACTTATGAGTTGCGCAACTGCTGTCCCAGTAGCAAGTTTAGATACATTTTTTAAAAATTGGGATTTATAACGTTCCTTGAACTCTAATTTAATTTTTGATAACATTAAATCGACACTATTTTATTTTCAAACTCTTTATAAATTATTTTAGTGCATAAAAAAAAAAGCGTGTAACATTAAAAAAGCGATTAAAGTTCCCCTAAGATTTTTCTTATAAACAATCCTAATAAAATAGTAAAGCCCAAAATAATTCCACCAATAACTGCCGATTTCACCCGTCCCTTCCCAAACTTTTCCAAAGGCATGGAGGGTGAATCAACAATTTGTATATTTGGTTCTTCGCGTTCAAGCGTGAATTTGGTTAGTTCAAGGTTTTTGGTTAATTCTCCAAATATGGTTCCTAACATTTCTGCTTCCATCTGCTTTTTTGCAGTCCTAACTAGTGGCGCATTAGAAACGATACCCATGCTTTGGTCCATTCCTGTAGCTGCTATACGCATGGTGCCATCTAATACGCGTTGGACTGAATCCACTCTGTTTTGCAGTATTGCTAAAGAGCGTTTCATTTTACCTACCTTTAATTCTAAGTATAGCTGGATGGCTTCTTCTACCATATATTTATTCATCCAATAAGCAAACAATTCACTTTGGTCTCTTACGGAAATATCTATGAATGATGCCTTTTTATCTTTTTTAGCAATGGTAACAATTCCTGAGATATTTAAACTTACTCCAATTAATAAAGTATTCTGTGCTCTGGTAAACTTTTCTCTTTCTAAATTCAAGGGTAACAAACTTATTTTCTTTTCCTTTAAAGCTGTCTCGTAATGAGTAATTAAATAATGGTTATATAAATTCCCCCCCTTCACCTCGGGCAACGGACGTAATAAAGCTCCCTGAATTATCCGGTTTGTTTTGAAAAGCAATAATAAATTGTCTGAGGTGAACATACTTCCTCCACCACCACTGCCTAGGTCCAACCCAAATTGACTGGCAAGTCCCATTAAACTGCCTCCTCCACTTTTTTCTTCTATAGCGAAGGTTAATTTACTTTCGTATTCCTCTACCTTAAATAGGTGTGCATAACCAAATCCTAAGCCACCTCCTAATAGCACTGCTGTTATAATCACCCATTTATAACCTATGAAATAAAACAACAGTGCTTTTCCCTTTTCTAGCATTTCTTTTAAAGAGATTTCACCGTCAGGCGGTGATTGTTTTATCAAATCGCTGAATTCTTTATTATGCTCCATATAGTTGTAATACAGTGCCTACGCCACCTAAATGTTCAGGTTTAAATTCAAAAGATCTAAAGAGGGCGAGGCGGATTTTCTTTTCTATGAGGGTTTCTACTTTTTCTATGAGTTGGTAAAGGTAGCTGCGATCTACCTCCCCTACTAAAATCAAATCGACAAAATAACTGTTGCGGCCTTCTGCGAGTTCTCCTGTTAAATATACTTCTTCTACATCGCCCAGTTTTGCCAATATGTGTTCCAATAATTGGTCTATGCCTATGTACTGCAAAACAATCTGTCGCAAGGATGAAAACATAGGGTGTTCCATATTGACCCCATACGCTTTTATCTTACTGTTGTCTTCGGTATTATATTCCTTAATGAGGTGCATCTCGGTGAGCTTAGCTAACTCTAAGCGAACGGTATTGCTACTGACTGCAAATTCTCGTTCTAGACCTCTAAGGAATACACGCGTATTTGGATTCAGAAAAAGTCGGGTAATGAGTTTTAACCGTATTTTTCCTGTAAATAGTTGTTCAAGTATCAAGAGTAATAAGGTTATTAATGCTTGCGCCTTGAAGAGTCGCAAGAAGGTCTCTACAAGGTGGCGCAATATTGAGTAGCGAAGATAACAAAAGTTTGTTCTGAAAATCAAAAAAAAGGAATACTTTTTTATCTTTTTTAGAAAAAAGAATGACTTGTTCTAAAATAGGTTTACACAAAAAAGTGTAAAATGAATAAAGAAAGGAAAGCTATTTTAGGACAATGGCACAACAACAGACTGTATTTTTCAGATGATGAAAAAAGACGAATTATTGAA
>JBILPB010000049.1:0-19459 GCA_044374175.1 Bacteroidia bacterium
GCAACAAGCCAATGCCAAAAACACCAAATTCAAAGAAGGCTTAATTGATATTTGGGAAAGGATTTGCGGGCGCAGGTATTGAATTTACGATTGACGATTTCAGATTGACGATTGACGATTGACGATTGACGATTTCAGATTGACGATTTCAGATTGACGATTTCAGATTGACGATTTCAGATTGACGATTGACGATTGACGATTGACGATTGACGATTGACGATTGACGATTGACGATTTGACGATTTGACGATTGACGATTGACGATTGACGATTGACGATTTGACGATTTGACGATTTCAGATTGACGATTGACGATTGACGATTCACTGTTTATGATTTGCGAATTGCGATGAATGATTGATCATTTGCAATTGTGCACTTATCATTATTTTACTTAAAAGATACACCAGTCAACTCTTCACATATGGTAATAAGTTGGTTTTGCAGCATGACATTGTTAGCATCAATATGATAACGACTTTGCTTTTTATGAAAGAAATATTTACCTGTAACTAAAACTTCTTTTTCATGACTGCTTGCCAACCAAACTTGTGTTTCATAACCCTTTTGAAGATCATCAGCCGCCCCCTTTCCTCCCATTTTAGTGGGCACCTAACCAGGATGAAGTGCATTAGAATAAACATCGGGCCAGCATCGAGCAAAAGCTGTACATAACATTAACTCATGTAATTTTGAATCGGAATAAGTAATGCTATTTATATTATTTTTTATCTGATTTAATTTAGATTGTCCTCCCAAATGCATGTCTGAACTCAAGTATATAAGTCGTTTCCGTTTTTCTATCAAACAACTAAGCATATAGGGTGCTAAAACATTTATAGTAAATATAGTTGCACCTATTGCAGTGTAAACACCTGCATTGTGAATTACAGCATCAAAATTTCCAATATGATTTACTTCATTTGCTAACTGGACAATTTGCTTTATATCCTATAAATCGGCAATGCATACACCTTTTGCAGCTGGAATTTGCTTTAGTACTTCAACTTTTCTTTGCTCATTTCGAGCATGCAAAATAAACATCATGACCTTGATTTATTAAATCTTTTGCGGCCAGTAAGCCAAGGCCATCGGTAGAGCCTGTAGTAAAAATCTTTGCCATTAAAATGAAATTCTGATTTGGTTAAAGGTAAATTAATTAAACTGTAAAATAAATAACAATGTAAAAATGCAACAATTCAAACTGCTCTATAGCTGTCGGAACAGCGCTTTTAACTTCACTTAAATAGAATATTTGAGTATAAGTTTTTGAATCATTTCAGGAGGTATCTTTTGAGATTATTGATGTAAGTTTTACTTTCTATTTTTTTGATGTGTAATTCTACTTTTCTAGCAATAGTATTATCATTGACTGAAATTGTAAGATATTGTTACCAATCATTACATTTTGCTGTAAAACTGTTTCTAAATTCTTTTTCATGATGATATTGTAGCCTCAAATTTAAATTTAAAGTACTCCCAATATAGAATTTCTCAGCACTTACAGTATATAAAATGTAAACAATAGAAATTTTAATTAAATAAAAAAACCTCTCCTTTGTGAGAGGTTTTTTGTACCCAGTGCCACGTCTTGCAGTACGATCAGAAGATCAGGCCTGTATGTGAATCAATTCATTTCCTTGTAATATTTATATTAAAGTTGCACTTAAGCATGTTATTTGAATAGCATAAAAAAGAAAAAGTCACCATTTCTGATGACTTTTCCGCTACAGTACCCAGTGCCGGAGTCGAACCGGCACAGTTTCCTACTGGTGTTTGAGACCAGCGCGTCTACCAATTCCGCCAACTGGGCATTTTTAATTATTGGGGGCTGCGAAAGTAACCATTTGTTTGTTACGCTCAAATATTTTTTTGAAATTATTCTTTAAAAACCCATATTTTCTTTTCCACTTCCTCCATTGGAGTGAACTTTCCAAAGAAACGGGTGGCTTTAACTGTTCTATCATCTATCCAATGGTAATTACCTCCTCTGGGTTTGCCAAACATAATGCCATGGTATTTAAAGCCATTTTGGTTTAACCACCTTTCGGTATAATTACGATGTTCCTCTAATCTAGAGGTAAAAAAGGTGATAATGTGCCCTTCATTATACCATCCATTGACAGTTTCTAATGCGCCATCAATAAGTTGAGCGGTAAGCATTCGCTCAGGCTCTTCATTTGGAACATCCTCGCAAATGGTGCCATCAATATCTATCAAAAAATTGGTGATATGCGCTGGCAAGGCAGGACTAATGCGTCTTCCCTCCTCATCAAATTGATCTTTTAATTGCATAAAAATTGTTTTCTTTTTTTTTGCAAAGCTAGTGTTAAAGTTACACTCTTAAATTATACTATGAATAGTTTTCGAAAAATAAAGCAGTAACAAATAAAATAAAGATGATTTCACTTGTCCATTTAAATCGGGTCATGAGAAAAAAATTGGCAATGAAAACAGCCAACGGAATAGCGGCTATGGCCAAATAAGTAATGTTGAATACAGGTGCCATTGAATATGAAAGTATAGATAAACCTAAGAGCCATAAAAGCACCACCAAAAAATTTCTAGACAAGATTGTATTCACAGGCCAGCCTTTTAACAAGTGCACCACTGATAAAATTAAAAGTAAAAGTAAAAAAGAGGCAACCGCTAAAAATGTATCTCTTTGATTACTCAGTGTAAGTAGCGAATCTGATGAAGGAAAAAATATTTTATCATAAAGTAAAAAGTTTACCTTATCTGTCCAAAAATAATAAACTACTACAAACACATATGGTAATAATAGTCCTAATAAAGAGATCAACCACTCGCGCCAAATAAAGGGACGAATAACAATGAGTGTAACCCAAATTAAAGGATAAATAATGATGGATGGAAAGTAAAAAAGAGAAGCAATAGCAATATAAAATGAGGCATCAAAAATACTTGAAAACGCTTCATCTATTCTATAAGAAAGTCCAATCTTAAATAAGGCCAACAGAATAAAAAAATTTGTAAACAGTAAGGGATAGAAGTGTGTTAATGGTTTACAACAACTCATCAATAAACAATAAAAAATGGCAGGCATGGCTGTTTTCTTAGCCATAATTTCAAACTTATTTAAGATATAATTTAACAGTATTGATTCACTCACTACCAAAACTAAAGCTATTATATTGTGAATGTATGGTAGATTATTGGCACCTCTGGCATAAAACTCATACAAGGGCATGGTGTTATTGTAAGGAATTGGAGAGGTGTTTTGAAAAGCAGGAATCCACAACACAATCATCATAATTGACAAAAGTATTATTGAAAGTGGCTGATTATTTTTAAAAGTGGAAATAAACATATTGAAATCTGCCTCAAAGTAAAGACTTTTTAATCCATTTTTAAAGCTTAAAAGTAAAATATACACCAAAAAAAACAATAGCAGCTATTTATGCTAAAAGCCTTCTTCAATTATAAATTATTAAAAAAAATCGTTTATAACGACTCCTTGAATTCGCTTATAAATCCTTAAATATAACTTTGTTGATACAAAAAATTGGTTAAATAATAATTATCTTGAGCCCTTGTAAATGAAATGAGATAAAAAATGAGTTAATTTGTAATTAAAATTGCAGTGGCAACCGTTTACTAAAAATGAATAGTCACCATGAATTGGACAAAATAATTATTGGAAATAATATGAATAAAATGTAAAACATGTGCAAAATTAGTTTGTTTAATATTTAATCTAAAGCTATTACAAAACCCATTCATCAACTATTTAAATTAAAACAAAGCATTAAAATATGAAGGTAATTTATAAATTATTGATAATCACTTTTACACTGGTAATGCTGGCTTGTGGAGAAGAAAAAAAATCTGATAATTATGTGGAGCCAGAAATTAACGACAGTCATTCCTTTTCTAATCCTCGTCAAATAAGCGTTTCGCATGTGCATTTAAATCTTAAAGTAGATTTTGAAAGTACAAGTTTAGTTGGCAGTGCTACTTTATCATTGCAGCACAACCAGCCAGCAGATACACTTTGGTTAGATACAAAAGGTTTAGAAATTGATTATGTTACAGTAGATAGTGCGCTTGAAAAAATCAATTTCTTTTTGGGTAATGATGTAATTTTTAAAGGAAAGCCATTGGGAATCCCAGTAAAATCAACTAGTAAAAAAGTACATGTGTATTACAAAACTACCGATGAGAGTGTTGCATTACAATGGTTAACGCCATCGCAAACAGCGGGTAAAGATTTCCCATTTTTATTTACACAATCTGAAGCAAATTTAGCACGAAGCTGGGTACCTTGCCAGGATAATCCAGGTGTAAGATTTACATATAGTGCTGATATTGCTGTACCAAAAACGATGATGGCATTAATGAGTGCCGAAAATCCTCAAAAGAAAAATGAAACAGGTATTTATCATTTTGAAATGAAAGAAAAAATACCAGCCTATTTAATGGCTTTAGCTGTGGGGAATATCGAATTTTTAGCCACAGGGAATCGCACAGGCGTATATTCTGAACCAGCGATGGTGCATAAAGCAGTTGTTGAATTTTCTGAAATGGATGATATGGTAAAAGCTGCTGAAGCGCTTTATGGCCCTTATCGTTGGGGACGTTTTGATGTTATTGTGCTGCCGCCTTCTTTTCCTTTTGGAGGCATGGAAAACCCGAAATTAACTTTTTTAACACCTACTTTGGTTGTTGGTGACAAATCATTAACAGCTGTGGTGGCGCATGAACTAGCGCATTCATGGAGTGGAAATTTAGTTACTAACGCCACGTGGAACGACTTCTGGCTGAATGAAGGATTTACTGTGTATATCGAAAGAAGAATTATTGAACGTTTAAGAGGAAAAGATTTTGCTGATATGCAGGCGGTGTTGGGCATGCAAGATTTAAAAGAAACATTAGAAGATCTAAAAAAAGAGCCAGACGATACACGTCTTAAATTGAGTTTAGAAAATCGTGATCCTGATGATGGGATGACAGATGTGGCTTATGAGAAAGGCTATTTATTTTTACGTTTAATTGAAGAAACTGTTGGACGCGAAAAATTTGATCAATTTTTAACTGCCTATTTTGATGAGCATGCCTTTAAAAGTATTACTACTGAAGCCTTTATACATTATCTTAAAATTAATTTATTGAATGCTGAGAATGGCTTTAATGACAAAGTAAATATTGATGAATGGGTTTACAAACCAGGCATACCAGCCAATTGCCCAAAAATTGCATCAGAAAAGTTTAAAACCATTGAAAGCAAAGTAGCCCTATTTTTAAATGGCACCAGCGCTGCTGAATTAAATTTACAACACGTTTCAACCAATGAATGGCTGCACTTTTTAGATGCTTTGCCTACTAAATTAAGCAATGCACAAATGCTTGATTTAGATAGCGCCTATCAATTTACAGAAAGCGGCAATGCCGAAATTCTTTGTAAATGGTTGCGTAAAAGTATTGCAAGTAATTATAGCAGAGCCAATGAACCATTGGAGTATTTTTTGATTCATACTGGCAGAAGAAAATTTGTAAAACCATTGTACACAGAGCTTGCTAAAACACCCGAAGGATTAGCAAAAGCCAAGTTAATTTACGCTAAGGCTAAACCAAATTATCATGCGCTTGTTATCAATACATTAGAACAAATCTTAGAAAAACAATCCTTAAAAATGTAAGTGTTAACACGCTTATTTATTAAATAAAAATATCATGATTACTACAGAAAACGTACTTGAGGCATTAAAAAATGTTGATGATCCAGATTTAAAAAAAGACATTGTAACACTAGGCATGGTGCGCGATGTAAAGGTGGATGGTAAAAAAGTGAATTTCACTGTAGTGTTAACCACACCCGCTTGTCCAATGAAAGAAATGATTCACAAGGCTTGTGTAAATGCCATCATTCATTTTGTTGACAAAGAAGCCCAGGTAGATGTGTTTATGACTGCTGATGTTACTTCTCGCAGAAAAGACGGTACACCTTTGATGCCAGGTGTAAAGAATATAATTGCCATTGCATCCGGAAAAGGTGGTGTAGGTAAATCTACGGTGGCCTCAAATTTAGCTGTTGCACTGGCTTTGAATGGTGCAAAGGTAGGTTTAGTTGATGCTGATATTTATGGCCCCTCTGTACCAATTATGTTTGATGTTATGGATGAAAAGCCCATGATTAAACAGAAAGATGGTAAAAATTATATTATTCCTGTGGAGGCTTATGGCGTTAAACTGCTTTCAATAGGTTTTTTTGCCGATACATCGCAAGCTATTGTATGGCGAGGTCCAATGGCAAGCAAAGCCTTAAATCAAATGTTTGCTGATGCCGACTGGGGCGATTTAGATTATATGCTCATTGATTTACCTCCAGGCACAGGCGATATACATTTAAGTTTGGTTCAAGCAGTGCCACTAACCGGAGCCATAGTTGTTAGCACACCTCAGCAAGTGGCTCTAGCCGATGCTCAAAAAGGAGTAAGCATGTTTAAAATGCCCAATATCAATGTTCCCGTTTTGGGAATAATAGAAAACATGGCTTATTTTACACCAGCCGAATTGCCCGAAAACAAATATTATATTTTTGGGAAAGATGGAGCAAAAAATTTGGCTGAAAGAATTAATGTGCCTCTCTTGGGAGAGATTCCCTTGGTGCAGAGTATAAGAGAAGCTGGAGATGCTGGTCGTCCTGCTGCCTTACAAGAAAATACGCCTTTAGCCAAAGTGTTTAAAGAAATGGCACAACGCGTTGCGCAAGAGGTTGCGATTAGAAACGCAGAAAAAATGAATGCAGAAATACCTGCTTAGTCACTTATACTATGCTTGCGATTAGGCAATAAATTTTTAAGCGTCCAATCTAATTTTTGTTCAAATTTTTCACTTCTTACTTTGCATTCTGTAATGCTGCATATAGCGCAAGAACCTGGTATACATGGATCAGAGTGAATAAAGAACTCTATATCTTCATGAATTTTATCTTTAATTAAATTTTCGACAGCAATCACTTCATGATGCGTATTCTCTAAGTTATCATACCAGGGCAAAGTAATGTGTGCATCAATATGTAAAGTGTGCCCGTATTTTAAAACGCGAAGGTTATGCATATCAATCCATTTTTTACTGCGATTTTCATTGAGCACTTTAATTAGTTTTTCTAAATTTTCATAATCAGCTTCATCTAACAAACCGGTGATAGATTGTTTTAAAAGTTTGTATCCTGTGTAAAAAATAAATCCTCCAAATAGAATGGCAATCAAATTATCGAGCCATAATAATTTTGTGAAGTGAATCACTAATAAACCAATAACTAAACCAATGCTCGAAATTGTATCAGAAATCAGATGCTTTCCATCTGCAGTCATAATCATTGAATGATGCTTTTTCCCCAGGCTTATCAAATATTTACCCATAACAAAATTGGCAGCGCCCGCCAATAATGAGAGTAATGCGGCAGTGTCTAAGCTATGAATAGATGCTGGTTGAAAGAATCCATGTATAGATTTTGCAATAATTAAAACACCGGAAATAAAAATCAGGCCTCCCTCAAAACCTGCACTTAAAAGCTCTATTTTTCCATGTCCATATGGATGATCTTCATCTTTTGGTTGCGAAGCATAATACAAACTAAATAAGGCAAAGACACCCGTAATGATATTGATTATAGATTCTAAAGCATCGGTTAATACCGCGTTGGAATGCGTTAAAAAATAGGCAGCAAGCTTAATACCCATAATTAAAAAACCACCTAGCAAAACTTTTTGCATGGCCCTGATTTTTAATTGTGATGCTGTTTTTAGCACGTTTGATTAAAATTAATTAATGTAACTCATAATAATCATTTAAGTCTGGAATTTCAATATTATTAAACCCTGTTTCTATGAGCTTAGCCTTAAAATCATACATTACATCTTCATTGCCATGCACTAAAAATATTTTCTTTACCTCAGTTTTATTTTGACATGATAAAAAGTCTATCATCTCGGTATAATCAGCATGAGCACTGTATGAGTTAATTGATCTGATTTGCATTTTAACATCATGTTCTTCACCAAAAATACGTACTTGCTTATCGCCTCTTAACAAACGATGCCCTAGTGAGTTTGGAGGAACGAATCCTACCACTAAAAGCGTGCAATTTTCTTTGCCAATATTGTTATGCAAATGGTGTTTAATACGACCAGCTTCCATCATCCCTGATGCGGAAATAATAATACATGGCTCTTTCAATTCGTTTAAAGCCTTTGATTCTTCAGCATCTTGTATATATATTAAATTCTTAAAGCCAAAAGGATCATCATCAATTTCCATATACTTTTGTATATCCTCGTTAAAACTATCTGAATATTTTCTCATAATATCAGTAGCATTCATACTTAAAGGACTATCCACAAAAACTTTAATGGGTGGCAATAATCCTTGCGTTTTTAATTTGTCGAGCGTATAAACAACTTCTTGTGTACGACCTAAACTAAAAGCAGGAATCAACAGTTTACCTTTTTTTTCAACACAAGTTTCGAGTACAACTTGTAATAATTTTTCGGCTGCCATGGCAGCATCATCATGCAATCTATTGCCGTAAGTCGACTCACAGATAATATAATCGGCTTGACGAAATTTTTCTGGTGCTTTAATAATCAAATCATGTGGCCTGCCTATGTCTCCTGTAAAGCATAAATGAACAACATTGTTAAGATCCTTAATAGCCAGATTAACCACTGCACTTCCAAGTATATGTCCAGCATCAGTAAAATTAAAACTAACCTCATCATTAATTACAAATTCATTATGATAAGGCACTGCATAAAAGTGCTTCATACATTTAGCTGCATCTTTTGTAGTGTATAATGGCTTCAATGGTGGTTTACCCATTTTTGCACGTCTTTTATTCAAAAAAACCATATCATTTTCGTGGATATGCGCGCTGTCCATCAACATTATTTCACATAAATCTCTTGTGGCTGGTGTTGCATATATTTTTCCTGTAAAGCCCTGTTTAACTAGTAAAGGTAAATTTCCAGAATGATCGATATGGGCGTGAGATAAAATTACAGCATCAATTTCTGCCGGATTAAATCCAAGATGACTGTTAAGCTCATCATTATCTTTTGCACTGTTTTGATATAAACCACAATCTAACAATATTTTTTTACCATGTTGTGTGGTAATAATATGTTTACTTCCTGTGACTGTTTTTGCGGCACCTTTAAAGGTTACTATCATAATAAATATTTTGTGGTGAAATTAAATATAAAATTAACGCTTTAGTTGACCATTTTTAGCTTCTCTTTTATTTTAGCTGATTCTGGAGCCAACTTTAGGCCTTTAGTTAAATACTCTTTTGCTTTGTTGCGATTACCTGCATTAAAATAGTGCCTTGCAGCCGACATATATCCCTTTTCAACAATTTCCATTTCAAGAGAAACATTGTTTTTTTTACATAAATCTTCATTCTTAGCAAGAAATTCATCACCTTCCTTAATCAATCCATTGGTATAATTTTTATAGGCAAGGTCAAGGTAGCCATGCGCTTTTATTCTTAAAATGGAAGCACTTTTTGCTAGAAATGGAAATTCTAAACAAAATTCATCTATGATTTTAAGTACAATTTCCGAATCCTTAGTATTATTGATGCTTATGTTAAGGATTTCAGCAATAATCGATTTCACTTCTTTATCTTCGGGCTTAATATTATAAGCACTTTTAATGTGATAAATTTCAGTTTTTTTGTCATTCTTTTTGTTGAGTCCTATCCGCGCAATTTCTAAATGGTATATAAATTCAATTTCTTGCTTAAGTGAAATTTCATGTATGTTATGAATTAATAAAGTATGATATTTTTCAAGTGCATTAAGATCAGCATTTTTAATAAGCACAGTATTTAATAATCTTTTGTATTCAGATATGACAAATGCATTATTAATTTCATTATCCTTTTGATTGTTATAACGACATAGAAATACTAATTTTTCAACATCATATTTATCATTGTAATTATTGCTTCCTAGCGCATTAAACAGGTGATATTTTAAAACAACCTGGTATCTTAAACTTGAATCCAGAAAACATGATTTCAATGCATAATCGAATGCTTCTTGCTTTTTTCTTTCATCTGCTGCCATCATTGAAAAGTTATTAAACTGAAAACTTGCCAATTGCAATAATGTAATTGCTTCGGTTTTAAAGTAGTATTTTTCAAAAAGCATTTCTGTGTTACCTTTTTCAAATTCTTCTGGAGGAATTATTCTTGCATAAAACATTGATTTTGAATACTTCCCTGTAAAGTATTCGTTAAACACTGCATATTTTTTTTCTGAAAGTGCGTTTTCAATAATTATTTTTTTGCCTAGAGGATAGGCCACTATATAAATACCGTTTTTATCCTCCATAATTTGATATGGAATATCTAACTTAAACAAAACTATGGTATATAAGGCTGTTGATGTAATACAATCATAGGTTCCAGTTTCAAATAATTCTGAAAATCGACTGTTTAATCTGTATGTTTTTAGAAAATTTTCTTTAACAGCAACACGTAAATTTTGAACCTTTTCTACTTCATTTTTGTTGCTATTTTTCTTGCTTATCTTTTGCACAAACTTGTTAATTGTTAATTCTATGTTATTGGAAGTATCAAGGCTTTTTTGTTCAAAACTCTTTAAGTATAACTGGAGCAATGCCATTTCATTTTTCTTGGTTATAAAATTTACAAAGGCAATTTTATCGGTATCATTCTTAAAAGCTAAATCATTAAAATAAACCAATGAATCAGTTGTTGCAGCCTGCAATTTTAAACAGTTGAACAATAAAAGGCTAAAACAAAAAAGCAATCTTCTTATTGAATATTTCATTAATTTCATTAACTAAAAATCTTTTTTTTTATTAAAAGAGATTGTAAATTTCCTATTAAGTAAAAGTTAAAAGCAAAGTTAGCTATTTTTATTAAAATAATTTTTCAAATATGCCCTATTGGGGCTTTGGTTGTAGAAATGTAGTTAATATTGACTAAAACTTAGCTTTACTTCTTATTTATATGCGCAACATTGAAATTGCACATCTAAAACTTTTAAAGTCAGCAAATATATTACTTAGTAAATTTATTAATTGCTATGTAAAATGAAGCACGAATGCTCAATGAACGTATTATTCTATATTAACTAGAGCTTAGAAATTGCTATAAAAATATTTATATAATTTTGAAAAGCAATAGCTTATTTCTTATTTTGGAGCTGTTAATTCTATTATAAAAATTCCGAAGTTATATTTTATTATAGTATCATTTCCATTGATTATACCTAAACGAGATAACTCAAAATAATAAGTATAATTAATTTCGTTAATTAATAAAGTATCTTTCAAATTTCTGATCACTTGTTCGTGATAATTGTTACAAATTGCGTAGGCCGAATTTTCTGTAAGCTAGTTATTAATCATCCTTGCATGCTCATTTTTAATAACTTATAAAGTTACTTGTTCGTCTTTAATATTATAGAATCTGCAAAGTATAGCAAGGTTATCAATATCAACTTTATTTGCGTAATTGCTATTATTGAGTGTATTAAATAAAATGTATTTTAATAAATGTCTACCACGTTCGCAAGGATTTAAATAATACGATTTTTTGATATAATTTAAAGCCTCACTTTCCAGATTTTCATCAAGTGCATACAATGCAAAATTACTATATTGAATTCCGGTTAAATCCTTTAAACCTATAACACCTGAAGTAAAATAGTACTTCTAAAATAGCCGCACTGCATGGTTTCCTTCAAATTCCTCCTTTGAAATAAGTTTCGATTTATATAAATCTGCAATGTATCTTTCAATGATTCTCTTACTAAACTGATGAGAACCTTCATCAGGAATTGTACTTTCTAAAACTATTTTTTCTGTGTTGGGATAGGCTATTAAAAAAACATGCGTTGGCGCTTCAATAATCTGATAAGGTATTTCTAGTTTAGATAAAATTAGAGCAAACAAGGCAGAGCCCGAAACACAGTTATAATAGCCTGTTTCAAAAATCTCTGAAAAATTATTACTTAGCTTGTACACCTTATAAAAAGTGTTCATGCAGATATTGATGAATTATTTTAATCTTTTTAGCATCACTTTTATCTTTTACTTTTTCTTTTAAAACTTCAACAGCCACCTCAATCTTTTGCTGAGCAAGGCGGGCATTAAATCCTTCCTTTTTTTGAAATGGGGTAAGTAAGATGTTAAGCAAATCATTTTCATTCGACTTAGCGGAAAGACTTTTAATAGCGCTAGATTCACTTTGGTTCACAAAATTTAAATCATTGAAGTATATCAGTGAATCAGGTTCACTTGCAATCGATCTTACTGCAAGAAAAACACACAATATACATGCTAAATATTTTAACACAACTGTAGATTTTAAAATGTGTTTTATTTCATCTCCTTAGCCACCAACTTCAACTGATTATACCAGTTCTCTCCAAATTTTCTAATCAAAGGCTCTTTCAAAAATTCATAAATAGGAACCTTTAAATGTCTGCCTAAAATACAGGCATCATTGCAAACCTCCCAAATATGGTAGTTTACAGCAGTATATGTTTTATAATGGCTCACTCTGATAGGATACAAATGACAGGAAATGGGCTTTTTAAAATCAACCACACCATCATAATAGGCTTTTTCTATACTGCATTTAGCCGTTTTTGTTTCATCAAAATATACAAAAGCGCAATGTTTATTTCCGTCTACTAATGGCGTTACATCATCTCCATCTTCATCAACTACGTTTACACCTTGCGCTTCAATGGCTGCTAGTCCATCGGCAGGGATATAGCTTTTAATTTTTGGAAGTATATCTTTCAATATTTGAATCTCTTCTTTTTCGAGAGGCGCACCACTGTCTCCCGCCACACAACATTCTCCTTTACATGCATTAAGATTACATACAAACGCTTTTTTAATAATGTCATCCGACACCAATGTTTCTTCTATGGCTATCATAATTTATCCAAATAAATGTGTAAAAGCTTCTTCTATTTTGGCCACTTGCACCACTTTAATTTTTGCACTAAAATGGTCAGCCGATAATTTATTATATTTTGAGATAAATATTTGTTCAAATCCCAAACGTTCCGCCTCAGCAATGCGCTGTTCTATGCGGTTTACAGGTCTTATTTCACCACTTAATCCAACTTCTCCAGCAAAACAAATGGTTGCATCAATGGCTATATCTTCATTTGATGAAAGTATGGCGCAAACCAGGGCCAAGTCGATAGCAGGATCCTCCACCTTTAAACCACCAGCAATATTTAAAAATACGTCCTTTACCCCTAGTCTAAAGCCACATCTTTTTTCAAGCACCGCTAACAACATACTTAATCTTCTTAAATCGTAACCTGTGGCCGAACGTTGAGGCGTGCCGTAGGCTGCAGTGCTCACCAATGCTTGTGTTTCTATCAACATTGGTCGCAAACCTTCTAAAGTGGCAGCAATGGCTACACCGCTTACAGCTTCTTCTCTGGCAGTAATTAAAATCTCTGATGGATTATTCACTTCTCTTAAACCTGTGCCTTGCATTTCGTAAATGCCCAATTCATTAGTACTTCCAAATCTATTCTTTGTGGTACGCAACAGTCTGTAAACATGATTTCTTTCTCCTTCAAATTGCAATACCGTATCCACAATATGCTCGAGCACTTTTGGACCTGCTAAACTGCCATCCTTGGTAACATGCCCAATCAAAAACACCGGGATAGCGGACTCTTTGGCCAGTTTCATTAATTCAGCTGCACACTGTCTTATTTGCGATACACTGCCAGGCGAAGATTCCATGCTTGGTGAATACAAAGTTTGAATGGAATCAATAACGATTAACTGTGGCTGAATTTCGTCTGTTTTAGCAATAATATTACTTGTTGAAGTTTCGGTAAAAATATAGCATTGGTTATTTTGCAAACCAATTCTTGATGCCCTCATTTTTATTTGTTGTTCGCTCTCTTCACCCGATACATAAAGTATTTTTAACTTTTTCTCTTGTAAAGCCAATTGCAACATCAAGGTTGATTTACCTATGCCGGGCTCACCACCAAACAAAACCAATGAGCCAGGCACTATGCCTCCTCCTAAAACACGTGATAATTCTTTGTCAATAATTTCAATTCGAGCTTCTGTTTGCTCTCCAATTTCATGAATTAAAACAGCCTCCGCATTTTTTTTATGATAAGAAGTTTTTGAGATGGCACTGGATGCACTTGGTTCATTCTTTTGAACCACCTCTTCAACATAAGTATTCCACTCATTGCAACTTGGGCATTTACCAAGCCACTTAGACGATTGAACACCACAATTCTGACAAAAATATACTGTTTTAACTTTCATTAATTACTTTGCATAAAGTTACAAAGTAAACTAACTAATTCATACCCTAAAAGAAAAAATACAGGATAAACACCTGAATTAAATTTTGATACCACAAAATAATTGATTTGATTTGAAAAATGTTTAAGAACTTTTATCTGTACCTTGTACTATTTGTTTTATCCCTTTTTATGAGCAGCTATGTTAATGCCAAAGGTATTGACACCACAAGAACTACGAATAATAGAGGATTTTATAGTGTGAGCTCATTTTCTCCTGATTTTTGTTTCATCACCATTAAAATAAGACCAGAAGAATCAGGCAAACACCACAATTGGGAGCATTATTACATCAATCAAAAAGGAAATACAGGCTTTCGTGCTGCACAAATGATTGGATGGCAAAAAAACAATCATTGGGGCTTTGAAGCCGGGGCTGAACTTAGCCGTAAAATAATGACAGTAGATTTTGCTACAAATGATTACATTCCCGAAGTGCGTCAAAAAAATTTAAACAATCTTCCCACTTATTATCGTACAGTTTTTAACACTATTAATGTACCTATAAGAGTTGTATTTACAGCTGGTCAAAAAAAATTGAAGTTTTTTAGTTTTTTTGGAATCAATAAAACCTTTGCATTCAATATTTATCAAGAAGAATTAACTTATATCAACAATCACATTGAATCCAATAAACTGGTTACTCAAAATATTGGAGCCAAAAAGGTTTTCTCTGCGTCTGATTGGGGTGCAGGCATTAAATACGATTTTACTAAAAAAGCAGGTTTAAGAGTAAACGCTGCGGTGCAAAGAAGTTATGCCTCAGTAAAAGCATTAAACAAAAAAATACTGTTCTGGAGCAGCGGTATTTCTGTAGGATACGTTTATTCGTGGTAAAATTAAGTTAAGCACTTCAAATTCAACGTCATTGCGTTAGCGGTTGCAGCGGATATCCTTTTTGATTGGCTGAAGCCAATTAAAAAGATAAAAGCGAAAAACGCGCCCACTCTGAAGGAGGGGAACGCCCAAAAAAGTTAAAACCCCAATATTCACAAGCTGCCGTCTCGAAGATTCGGGACCTCAGCATCTAATCAGCTAATTCGCTAATCATACAATCAAAAATGTCCATTTTGTTATTAAACCAAAATAGATTACGTTTGTTTCCTTAAAAATTAATACCCAATACCATGCATTTTGAATTAACAGAAGAACATTTAATGATACAAAAAGCAGCACGCGATTTTGCTAACGATGTGCTTAAACCAGGCGTTATAGAACGCGATGAAACACAAAAATTTCCTGCTGCCGAAATGAAACAATTAGGCGAATTAGGATTTTTAGGCATGATGGTGGATCCAAAATATGGAGGTGGTGGATTAGATACTATTTCTTATGTGTTAGCCATGGAAGAAATTTCAAAAGTAGACGCTTCTGCCAGTGTGGTAATGAGCGTAAACAACTCCCTTGTATGCTGGGGATTAGAAGAATTTGCCAACGAAGAACAAAAACAAAAATATTTAATTCCGCTTGCAAAAGGCGAAATTATTGGTGCCTTTTGCTTAAGCGAGCCGGAAGCTGGTTCTGATGCCACTTCGCAGAGAACTACTGCTATTGATATGGGCGACCATTACTTATTAAATGGAACGAAAAACTGGATTACCAATGGAAGTTCTGCTTCGGTATATTTAGTGATGGCTCAAACCGATGTGGCTAAAGGTCATAAAGGAATCAACTGTTTAATTGTAGAGCGCGGTATGCCTGGCTTTGAAGTTGGTGCTAAAGAAAATAAAATGGGTATTAGAGGTTCAGATACCCACTCATTGCTTTTTACTGATGTGAAAGTGCCTAAAGCCAACAGAATTGGAGAAGAAGGCTTCGGCTTTAAATTTGCCATGAAAACTTTAAGTGGCGGTCGTATTGGTATTGCTGCACAAGCTTTAGGAATTGCAAGCGGTGCTTATGAGTTGGCACTAGCTTATTCAAAAGAAAGAAAAGCTTTTGGAAAATTAATTTCTGAGCATCAGGCCATTCAATTTAAGTTGGCTGATATGGCTACTGAAATTGAAGCTGCTCGTTTATTGTGCTTTAAAGCTGCGGCACTTAAAGATAGTCATGGTGATTATGGTACGGCCAGCGCAATGGCCAAAGTATTTGCCTCAAGAGTAGCTATGTGGGTTACCACCGAAGCTGTGCAGGTGCATGGTGGCTATGGTTATGTTAAAGAATACCATGTGGAGCGTTTAATGCGCGATGCAAAAATTACTCAGATATACGAAGGAACTACAGAAGTTCAAAAGATTGTGATTTCGAGAGCAATCTTGAGTTAAAGAAGGTTATCATATACATTTTAAAAACGGTTGTCATCATGGATGATGACCGTTTTTTGCTTAAAGATGTCTATGCAGTATTATATTTCTAGAAGTCTCAAAATATAACAGTAAGGCCCCAAAGAAAATACCCATGGCAGCTCCAAAAGTAACATCAATGGGTGCATGTGCGCCCAATGCCACACGAGAAACACCAATGGCTGAGGCCCATATAAAAGGGATAAAATAATATTTATTTAAATGCAATTTTCTGCTTCTCTTTATTGAAAAAGCCAGCACCATAGCCAATAAAAATGCATTAAATGTGTGGCCACTTGGAAATGAATAGCCTGCTTCTTCCACCCAATGTGAAAGTACCTTATGATCTATACTTTTATTTAAAAATGGGCTAGTGTCAATCATTTGTTTCAAAAGTTTTTGCCGGGCAGAAATACCTAACTCGTAAAATTTATCTATTGAAATGTTATGTGATACATGTTTAAATACATAAGCATGAGAAGGTCTTGTAAATTTAGCGATATCTTTAATGACAAATTCATTGAGCAAAGCAAAAAAGGCAAGCATTAAAAACAAAATAATGAACTGTTTTAAAAACTTAGTGAAAAGGTGTAGATTAATTTTGTTTCTAAAGGCAAAAATAAGCGCGGCAATAAGTGTAATAGCAATTATATAATACTTACCGCCAGAATTTGTTACTGCGTATGCCAAATCGCTTTTAAAGCTATTAATTTCGATAGCTGCAAAACTGATAGGTGTAAACCATATTATTAAAAGCAATATCGCGTAAAACAGCAACGCAATCTCAACCACATTTTTTAGCACGTTATGTTTAATTAAATCATCATAATAAAAAAGCCGCTGCTCCTAATGTGGTAACAGCGGCTATAATTGATTGATGTGTTTTAATCTACATTATCATGTAAGAAAGAATTATTAGGCTTAATCTCTGCCTTTTTATCTTCTCCTTCAGATAAAGTAAATCTCGAAACTTGTGAGTCGGAAGAATGTGGCACATTATCTAATTGCACATTTTTTCTGATATATGCGGGTGTACCTTCCAAATCATTAATGCTTTTACCTAATTTCCAGCTAAAGTTCTTCAATCTTTCTTTTCTTTCATTCGCTTTCTTCAACATATCCTCACTGGTGGTTTCTCGCTCTAAAACCGGTTCAGCATAATTATTTTGAGCTTGCTCTTCAACAAAAAACGTTGCATTTGTTTCTACTTCTTCACTTTGTTTAGTTACTAAAAAATCAACAGTTGAGAAGTTATATTGCTCTTCTTTTGGAGCAGCTTCGCTATCCAATTCAAAAACAATTTTTTCGGTAGTTTTAACTTCATTATTAACTACAATTTCTGTTTGTACCACAGCTGGTTGAGGATGCCCGTATAAAGGTGTTACATTTTTAGTAGGAGCCTTAATAGTTTCAATACCGATATCTTTTTTGTTATTAAATCCTGTGGCAATGATGGTAACAATCACATTATTATCCAAGGATTCATCGATACCATAACCTTGTATCACTTCTGCAGTGCCGCCAGCTGCATCCTGCAAGTAATCAGTAATCTCTCCAAACTCATCCATACTAATTTCATTATCGCCAGAGCCACATTTAACATTTAATAAAACGTGACGTGCTCCTTTGATATTACTATCATTTAACAGAGGAGAGTTTAATGCTTTTTCAACAGCAACAATTGCGCGGTTTTCGCCACTGGCTTCGGCACTTCCCATAATAGCTCTACCACTGTCTTTTAATACCGTTTGTATGTCTGCAAAATCGGTATTTACGTGTAATTTCTCTGTTATAATTTCAGCAATTCCTTTGGCGCCAGTCGTTAAAATATTATCGGCATGCCCAAAAGCATCAGTCATTTTTAAGTTACCGTAAATCTCTCTTAACTTATCATTACAAATAACAAGCAAGGTATCTACATTCTTTTTTAACTCTTCAATACCTTCATCTGCTTGTGTTTTTCTTCTTTTACCTTCAAAGCCAAAAGGAATAGTAACAATAGCTACAGTAAGAATTCCCATTTCTTTGGCAACACTTGCAATTACAGGTGCAGCACCAGTTCCAGTACCACCACCCATACCGGCTGTAATAAAAATCATTTTAGTTTTTTTGTCTAAAAATGCTCTTATTTCATCAATGGTTTCAATGGCCGAATTTTTTCCAACTTCGGGATTAGAGCCTGCTCCAAGGCCCTCGGTTAAGGTAGCGCCTAAAATTATTTTAGTAGGCACAGGGCTTTTATCAAGCGCCTGCTGATCGGTATTGCAAACAATAAAGTCTACACCCTTAATCCCTTGACGATACATATGATCTACAGCGTTACAACCACCACCGCCAACACCAATTACTTTAATAATTGAAGATGCTTTTTCTCTTGGGAGGTCGAAATTCATAATTGAGTTTTCCATAATATGATATATTTAATTTTTACTTACTAATTTATTGGGCATCTTCATCAAAAATCTGCCTTGTTTTTTCTAATAGTTTCTCGATCCAGTTTGCTTGCTTTTTAGGATCTGAATGTCCTGTAACAGTTGGCTTTTCAGGTTCAGGCTCAGCAGCAATTGGTGCTTGTTTTACTTCATCAGGTGCCGCAGCTTTTAAAGCCTGAAATCCTCTTAATACCAAACCAACTCCTGTTGCATACATTGGACTTGAAACATCCTCTTGCCCTTTGGCCACATGTTCATTGGGAAAACCAATCCTTGTATCCATTCCTGTTATGTACTCAACCAATTGGTTGGTATGCTTTAACATTGATCCTCCTCCAGTAATTACAATCCCTGCAATTAATTTCTTTTCAAAACC
>JBILPB010000181.1:0-5503 GCA_044374175.1 Bacteroidia bacterium
TACTTTGTTTATGGTTTCAAAATCAGTTACAAAAGCATCATATTTTTGGCGTATTTTAAAATCAGTACCTGCCCCTTTACTGATAAATGAAACTGTAAATCGAAATATTTTTTTATCATCTACAATGGTTGTTGTGTTTTTCTTTTCTGAATTTTCTGTATTTACTGTGCTTTCTGCTTTAATGGTGTTCTCTTTTGGCACGGTATCTTCTTTTTTTACTGGCGTATTTTGAGTTGTTTTTTTGGTGCCTGAACAATTGAAGGTACTCATGGCTATAGGAATGAGCAATAATAAATATATAGATTTCATGGGCAATAATTTGACTTTAGTGAAGAAATAATTACAAATATAGGCATCAATTATTAAATATTTTTTTTGCTTTTACAGCCAGTAAAATCCAGGCAATTATCATCGATAAACCTCCCAATGGAGTTATTGGTCCAAGAAATGAAAAATTAATATGCGAGATACTTTGAGTGCTTAACAAATAAATACTGAACGAGAAAAAACAAATGCCCACGATTAAAAAAATGGCAATCTGCTTGATTTCTTTTTCAATTTGAGGTTTATACGCAAGTGCAATAAAAAGCAGGAGTAGGGTGTGATACATCTGATAACGAACACCTTTATCGAAAGCTTCTAAGGAGGCTGCGCTTAACATCGCTTTTAACTGATGGGCGCCTAATGCACCAAGTATTACTGCTAAAGCACCTGATATAGCAGCTATTATAATTAATTTGTGTTTCATTTATTGAGATAATAAAAAACCGTTAAACATAATGATTAACGGTTTTCTATATTTTGTATAATAAAATTTAATGATTCTTATCTTCTGTAATTATTGATATAGCCATTTAAATCACTGATAGATGATTCGAAATCAAAAACATCATTTACCATATAGTAATTACCAATATCATAAGTTCTGCCATAAGCAAATTTAGCAAAGTCAAGTTTGGTAGCTTCAAAATCAAACACTCTAATAATTTCACTTACTTGACCAGCTGTCATACAACGTTGCCCTAAAACCTGTTTTGCGATTTCTAATTTAGTACTCTCAAAGGATTTGCTCATGATTGAAGATTTAATTCCAGCAAAATCTTGTGGACTCATTGGGTATGGACATCCAGTTGGACCGCTATAACCAGGCATCACATAAACTGGCTCTTGTACAATAACTGTTGTAGTTGTTGGAGGAGGAGTATTATAAACGGGTGGTGGAGTTGTAACTGTTGTAGTGCTATAAGTTGTAGTAGTTTGACTTGTAGTTGTTCCTGTTCCAGTACCATTCACATTCATATTAAGCCCAAGACCATTGATGCCTAGGTTAATATTTACATTGTCATTATACAAAGGATCATTGTAAGTTGTAGTAGTAGTTGTTGTTGTTGTACTTGGCGGAGGAACCGGAACAGGAGTAGTATGATAAACAACTACATTTTGATTTGGCACAGCTTGAGGTGCTGGAGGTAATTGTGCTAATGGTGTAATGCTTAATACACGCACTACCCACTCGCCATTTGATTTTCTTTTAATATTAAAAGTGTTTTCTGCATACGCTTCCAAAAAAAGATTTTTGTCAATCTCACCTAATGCTTTGTCTTCAAAAAGAATTTTCATTTTGTAATTAGGTGCACTTAAATCGGTAAGTTTAACATTGGTAGACGGGGCTGTATTTTGAATAACTCCATTTAAAACAACCTGAAAACGTTCTCCATTTTCGGTAAATAAAACAGCATTTGAATTTTGAGCAAATGCATTTAACGCTATGATGAGCGTTGCTGCGAGCGTGTAAATTTTTCTCATAAAATTAAGTTTATAATAATTATTTATTTAATATTTCAAAGATTGTGCCAAGCATTTTTTTGATTACCATTTCAATTAAAAAGTACGCCATCACAACTTTTGCAAGTAGTGTGAGGAATGGTAGCACTATATTTAACATTGATAGCTTTTATAAATTCATTGGCAATTAAAGCATAACCTTTTTGATTGGGGTGGTAACCATCTAAACTTAAAAAACCACCACTTACAAAATCTAAATTAAAATCGGCACCATTCCATTTAACTCCCTCTTTTACTTTCTTTAAATATTGATGGATATCTGCTAATGCAAATCCGTATTCATTGGCTTTTTTTATGATGATTTGATTATAATTATTGATGGCTTCATCTAATAATTTAACTTCACTTTCAATTAATGAATAACGGTCGTCAATTACTTTTATAAGCAAACCGTATTTGTAACATTTCATAGAGTCGGTTGGAACACTTATCGTAAGGTATTCACCTTCTTTCAATTTTCTAAAACCACTTGGCTCTTGAGGATCGCCAACAATAAAACCATTATTGCCAACGGTAAATCTAATGTGATCAAATAATTGATTAGAGGAATAAGTATCGTTCAGTGAATCGGCTTGGCTCTGTGTTAAATTAGCATTGTTATAAGGTATGAGTGTGTAAAATGGGAAATTTCTAAAATCAGGAATTGTGGCCATTACGCCTTTAACACCATTCTTTGCAAAGTCACCTAAAATTAAATCTAAATTTTGCTCAAAAACAGCGGGTGTTGGTATCGTCAGATTGGCGCCACCTTTAGAAGCATAGTTATAAATATCATCCATTCCAAGCCAACTAATGATAAAGCTAGGTTTATTATGTTTTGCTTCAGATAAAATTGTGGAGACACCAGGATTGGAAGCAATTCGATTAAAGAAAGGATTTTTATTATTTACACCAAATGAAAGCCCTAATTGCGGATTGTTGTAATCTACAATTGATGCATACGGTACTGCAAAATTATTGTTATTGGTTTTATTGCCAGTGCTTAAGTAATTTTGAGCAACAATGTCAGAAACAGTTGATTTTACAGGCGAAGTAGATGTAACACCTTTACAGTCGGTTTTGCGGCCTAATTTACTTGGTGTAACAAAATTACTTTCCCAGGGTTTTGAGTTAAGGCCCACACCGATTCCCTCTGAAAGCAAAACCTGATTAAATTTATTCCCATTTGCCAGTTCAAGTTGATTTGCAATAAGTGCCGCAAGCGAATTTTCCTGTGCTTTTAAGAACAAGCCGCCATCTTGGTAGCCAGCCATATAACTTCCACCAAGTGCAATTACCTGAGAAAAATCGGCACTTCCAGCATTAGGTTCAAAGCCTTTAGGCTCAGGTGTACATCCAAAAATAGAGATGCAAATGCTTGAAAATAGCAGGCCAATTTTACGCATGTTATGTCTTTTATTGATCACTTCTATTGGGCTTTAGTTTCTTTATTGTATATTGATTCTGGAATGTCTTTATCGTTTTTCTTAAAGTAAACTTGACCAAAATTATACTTAATTTTTTTATATTCATCACCTACATCTCCCTTAACAATAATGGTGCGGTAAATAATACAATTTGGGCCTTCAATTTCTTCGGTGGTGGCACCTTGCGAATACTTTTTAGCCAATTCGAGACGACTGCTATTGGCATTTTGATCGGCCACATTCGTTTTGTTTTGGAGATTTTTTTCTCTGTCGGCTTTAAAGCGATTTGCTTGAGCCAATGAACCTTTTTGGGCTTCAATTCGAGCCACTAACTCAGCTTTAGCTTGCTCTCTTGCCAATTTAGCTTTTTCTAAAAACAGTCTTTCGCGTTCCTCGGCTTCTTTTTTCTTGCGATTCATTTCATCGAGTTCAGCTTGTTTTTTAGCTGCAATGTCGGCCAAACGTTTTTTCTCTGCCTCATCTAGTTTTTTTGCATTATCCAGTTTTTGATTAGCAGTTGTATTATCATAGTCAACATTCAATGCATCAGTAAATAAATTAATGGCCTGAACATATTTCTTTTGACTCACTGCCATATCACCATCTGCTACTAACTTGGTGAACTGCGCTTTTTTACGTGCAAGAACAATAGCATCAAGTACCTTTTGTGTGCCATCAATTTTAGCCTGGGCTAGTGCGTTATCGATGTTAAGTTCAAGTGCTTCTTTATAGGAAAGTATAGCATCTTCATAATTTTTTTGTGCTACCAAATTATCTCCTTGCGCTATTTTTTCATTAAACAGTTTGGTTCTTGCGGCTAAGTCCATGGCCTTTCTTCTTGCTTCTTCTTCGGCCTTTTGTTTCTCTGCTTCAGCAATTTTTGCATTAGCAGCGGCATTATCATAACCTATGGCAAGTGCAGCATTGTAATTTTCTATTGCGTTATCAAATCTCTTTGTTCCTAAATTACCATCACCTTCTTTCACTAGTTTGTCAAATTCAGCCTTTTTACGCGCTAATTCAGCAGCGGCTGTAGCTTCTGCCTCTGCTTTGGCCTTGGCATCTGCTTCAGCGGCAATTCTAGCTTCTTCAGCTGCTTTTGCTTTCTGCGCGTCCGATATTTTTGCATTAGCAGTAGCATTATCTATATTTAATCCAAGCGCTGCATTGTATTGATTAAGGGCTTCATCAAAACTTTTGGAATTTAGACTTTTATCGCCTTGAGTGATTAATTTTTCGAACTCAGCTTTTTTGCGGGCTAATTCAGCAGCATTAGCTGCCTCTGCATCGGCTTTTGCTTTGGCATCTGCCTCTGCTTGCAGACGAGCATCTTCCTCATCCTTTGCTTTTTGTGCTGCAGCGATTTTTACATTAGCAGTTGCATTATCCACATCTAAGGCAAGCGCAGAGCTATATTGAGCAATTGCATCTGTGTAATTTTTAGATGATAAGCCTTGATCACCTTTTGATATCAACTTATCAAATTCTTCCTTTTTGCGCGCCATTTCAGCAGCATTTGCAGCATCTGCATCAGCTTTGGCTTTGGCATCAGCTTCGGCTTTCAATCGAGCCTCTTCATAAGCTTTAGCTTTTTGAGCAGCTTCTATTTTACTGTTTGCGGTTCCATTATCTATATCTAAACCAAGCGCAGCACTATAAGCATTAATGGCATCATCATATTTTTTATTACTCAAGTTTTTATCCCCATCAGCAACAAACTTATCAAATTCTGCTTTTTTCCGGGCTTGCTCAGCAGCTGCGGCAGCATCCGCTTCTGATTTTGTTTTGGCATCAGCCTCCGCTTTTAAACGTGCTTCTTCATCGGCTTTAGCTTTTTGTGCGGCTTCAATTTTACTATTGGCAGTGGCATTATCCACTTCCATTTGTAAGGCTGAGCCATAGGCAGCTATGGCTTCATCAAACTTTTTAGCAGTTAGTGCATTATCACCGTTGGCAATTAATTTATCAAACTCAGCTTTTTTCTTTGCTGCTTCAGCATTGGCGGCATCTGCATCAGCTTTAGCTTTGGCATCGGCTTCAGCCTTTAATCGGGCCTCTTCATCTGCTTTAGCTTTGTTAGCACTCTGAATTTTACTGTTTGCTGTGGCATCATCAAAATGAATGTTGAGCGCATTGTTGTAAGCGGTAAGCGCATCGTCAAATTTTTTGTTCTCGATTGCTGCATCACCATCTTTAATGGCAGCTTCAAAATCAGCTTTCTTTTTGGCTTGTTCGGCAGCATTGGCGGCATC
>JBILPB010000050.1:0-19345 GCA_044374175.1 Bacteroidia bacterium
CTTTTGCAAAGTTGTTTCGCTCTGCTCAACAAGACAAAAGCTTTTGCAAAGTTGTTTCGCTCTGCTCAACAAGACAAAAGCTTTTGCAAAGTTGTTTCGCTCTGCTCAACAAGACAAAAGCTTTTGCAAAGTTGTTTCGCTCTGCTCAACAAGACAAAAGCTTTTGCTTTTGTCACAATCTTTGGCCTCAACAAGCCAAAATCTTTTGCTTTTGACTTAGGCATTTTACCTAATAAGCCCTTACATTCTTGCCTTCTATGTAATTAATGAACGATTGATTTACAACTTTGTTACCTCCAGGTGTGGGGTAATTACCTGTAAAATACCAATCGCCCAAATTATCAGGACAAGCAGCATGCAGGCCTTCAATGGTTTGATAAACAATACTTACTTCGGCAATTGTGCCAGCAGGTGTAAGTAAGGTGGCTATTTTATTACTTAATTGCTCGGTAGTAAAGGGCTTGTATATTTCTTTTACCACATTAATAATGTGCTCCGCTGGCAATTCGCACTGGGCTTTGGCCTTTTCATAAACTTGGTCTAATACGTTGGTTTGGAACGTTTCTTTCAATAATTCAACAGCTGCCTGAAAAGCAATGAAATCGCCCATCTTAGCCATGTCAATCCCGTAACAGTCTGGATATCGGATTTGAGGCGCAGACGAAACAATGATCAATTTCTTAGGCCCCAAACGATCGAGCATTTTGATGATACTTTGTTTTAAGGTGGTTCCTCTAACAATAGAATCATCAATGATTACCAATGTATCTACATCTTTTTTAATAGTGCCATAAGTTACATCATACACATGCGCAACCATGTCGCCTCTATGCGCATCATCGGTAATAAAGGTGCGTAATTTGGCATCTTTAATGGCAATCTTTTCGGCACGTGGTCTAAAGTTTAAAATGCGCTCTAATTCTTTCTCCGTAAGATCAGGTCCGGCCTCCAGAATTTTCTTCTTTTTTACGGTATTGATATAATCTTCTAAGCCTTTCATTAAACCATAAAAGGAAACTTCGGCTGTATTTGGAATGTATGAAAAAACTGTATTTTTTAAATCGTGATGAATGGCAGGTAAAATTAAAGGACAAAGTTGCTGGCCTAGCTGCTTTCTTTCTTTATAGATATCGGCATCACTTCCTCTGGAAAAATAAATACGTTCAAAAGAACAAGCTTTTCTTTCGCCAGGGGTATTAATATTTACTTCTTCAACAATATTATTTTTTCTGATAATTAAAGCATTGCCAGGTCCAAGTTCTTTTACTGCTTCATAAGGCACATTAAAAGCCGTTTGAATCACTGGTCTTTCGGAGCAAACTACGGCAACTTCATCATCAACAAAATAATAAACGGGTCTGATGCCATTAGGGTCGCGCAAAACAAAACTATCGCCATTGCCAATAATACCAGCCATGGCATAACCACCATCCCATTTTTTACTAGAATCTTTTAGTATTTTAGGGATATTCAAATTTTCAGAAATTTTTTCTGAAATCTCCATATTGTTAAAGCCTTGCTGTTTAAATTCTTTGAACAAACGTTCATTATCTTTATCTAAAAAATGCCCTATACGTTCCATCACAGTAACTGTATCGGCCTTTTCTTTAGGATGCTGGCCTAATTCAACCAATTGATTAAACAATTCATCAACATTGGTTAAATTAAAATTACCTGCCACGGCAAGGTTTCTTGTTTGCCAATTATTGATACGTAAAAAAGGATGACAACTTTCAATTCCATTGTTTCCAAAGGTGCCGTAGCGTAAATGCCCTAAAAAGACTTCTCCGGTGAAAGGTAAATTTTTCTTTAGCCAATCGGGTTGTTTTAATTTATCGGGATTTGATTGCTGGAGTTCAATAAACTTACTATTTATTTTAGCAAAAATTTCTTTTAATGGAGCGCTATGATTGCTTCGGTACCTGCTTATATATCTTTTTCCAGGTTCTGCATCTATTTTTATATTTACCAATCCTGCGCCATCTTGTCCTCTATTATGTTGTTTTTCCATTAACAGATACATTTTATTTAAACCATAAAAAGAGGTTCCGTATTTGTCGTAATAGAATTGTAGAGGTTTACGAAGTTTTATAAAGGCAATGCCACATTCATGTTTAATATAATCACTCATAATTGGTTATTTTTTTTACGTTACAAAATTAATCATTAATAAATTAATTAGAGGAATACTTGAAGCAAAACCTAATTGATATATTCGCACCTTTGTGTTTTAAAATTAGCATTGTTTAATCAGACATTCATTAGATTTATTTTTGCATTGATAGCCTGTTTTGGTGTTTGTTCCTTTGACGTTAAAGCTCAAGGTGATTGGGCATTTTCGGTAAATGTGAGTGTTAAAGATATTGAAACTAAAGACCAGTTGGATGGAGTAGGCATTCTTATTACAGATAAAATTAGCAATGCCAGAGTGCACACTGCCCTAACTAGTGCCGAGCAAAAAATAAAATTGAACCTGGAGCCTGGTAAAGATTATGTATTGAAAATTTCGAAAAATGGCTACGTAAGTAAAACAATCTCAATTAGTACTCGAAATGTACCCGTTTTTGATAAAACAGTACCCAGTTTTATTTTTGATGTGAGTGCAGATATTTTTACAGAAGAGCCCAATGAAGATTATACTGCATTTAGGCAAGCTTTTGGAATGATTTTGTTTGATGAATTAAAAAAGGATTTTATCTGGATTCCGAATCCTGATGCCAAGCAAAAGGAAGAAGAACTTAAAGATAAACGAAAGGAGCAAAGCAAAAAAGAAGAAAAAAATCAGAAAAAAAATAGCAAAGATGAAGGAAAAGAGGAGCTAGAAACTTTGGCTGCTAAAAAAGAAGAAGCCATAAAAAAAGCCCAAGAAAGAGAGCAAAAAAGAAAAGAAGACAAAGAGTATCGTGAAGCGATGCGACAAGAAGCTTTAGCATCCTTTAATATGGATTATGATGCCCCAAGAATGTTGTACGCCAAAGTTATCAATACAGAAACCGAAGAAAAAAGAAATTATATTGCCACTATCACAAAAGTTATCTTTGAAGACGGCAGAAAGGTGGTATTCCGGAAAATTGTGTTTAAATGGGGTGGCATTTATTATAAGCAAGATGAATATGACATCACAGATCTTACCTATAATTTAATGATGAAAATTATTGTGTTGAAACAGTAGTAGAGTAATACCAATTGTATTTATTAAATAGCCCAAAGCTGTTTAATAAATTTACAATGGTTAATGCCGATGCAACTTGAAACTAGTACAATAAGGCTTGGCCGTAATTGGACTAAATTGAAAGTGTAATCGGTATAACATAATTCAATCAAATTTCTAGGCTATTGTTGATTTTAAATTTAGAATTTTACAACCGAATTCCAAATAAAAGAAATCAATTATCGCTTAACTTTTTAATGCAAGATTATTGGATATCTTATGCAAGCGAGGTATAATATTTTATACCGATGTGAAATAAGTAATGGCCCATATTTGTTTTATAGCATTTGTCTCAAACTTATTTCCGATAGGCAATTACCAAAATAAGATTTTAAATTATTGGTATAATACCGATGTGAAATAAGTAATGGCCCAAATTTGTTTCACGGTATTTGTCCCAAACTTATTTCCGATCGGCATTTACCAATGTAAGATTTGTAAATTATACCAATAATTTACAAATCACATTGGTATAACATAAATTTCGCTTATGCAGTTTGGAAGATTGCGGGTCAAGCCCGCAATGACGTTCAGTTGGTGTAGTTGTGGCATGGGTTCCCCAATGAAGAAAAAAGCAAAATAACAAAAAACGCGCGTCATGGGGGGCTCGACCCACCATCATCCATAGTGCTTAAACACATGCTGATTTGTATATTCTAATGTTTTGATTTACTCTTAGGTGTTAACATTAATGCCGCTTATGAAGTTTGGAAGATTGCGGCTCAAGCCCGCAAATGTAAAAAAACGCGCGTCATGGCGGGCTCGACCCGCCATCATCCATAGTGCTTAAACACTTGCTGATTTGTATATTGTAATGTTTTGATTTACTTTTAAATGTTAACATAAATGCCGCTTATGTAGTTTGGAAGATTGCGGGTCGAGCCCGCAAGGACGTTTGATAACGATTATACAAAATAAATAGTCCAATTTTATTGAACTATATTTTGTTATATCGGCATTAGCCATTGTAAATTTATGAAATAACGCTGGGCTATTTAATAAATAAGAATGGTAAAAGACCATTTTGAATTGGAATTTGCATTCTCATCGGAATTTTAACCCACCATTTACCACTTCGCTTAAAGTAGTTAAAAAATTAGCAAAAAGCCCATTCATTGGGCTTTTTTTGCGCCTAAAAACTTACAAAAGTTGCCTCAGAAAGTGTTGATAATCAAAAAGTTTTCAACAAAAGTGGGAAATAATGGTAAAATGTGGGAAATATTTCCATAATTTTACGCGATAAATTAAAAAGCCCTTGTACCAACTGTTAGGAACATATGAATGCACCGTAGATGCCAAAGGAAGAGCGATGCTTCCTTCGGCCTTTAAAAAGGCATTGAATGCTGTTTTAGACAAAGGTTTTGTTTTAAAGCGCAGTGTTTTTGGCGCTTGCCTGGAGCTTTACACGATGGAGGATTGGCAGCGTACCAAAAAAGATGTGGATCGTTTGAATCGTTTCAAAAAAGAGAACATCGAATTTATACGTGCTTTTTCTGCGGGTTTAAAATCAATAGAAATTGATGCCAGTGGTAGGTTGTTGTTGCCCAAAGATTTAATGGCTTTTGCCGGAATTACAAAAGATGTGGTGATGAGTGTAACCTCAAACAACATTATTGAGATATGGGATAAAAAGAAATATGAAGATGCTGTAAATATCCCTAATGAAGACTTTGAAAACCTGGCAGAGCGTGTTATGGGTAGTTTAGGAAATAAAGAAGAAGGTAGCGATGTATCATAATCCAGTATTGTTGAAAGAAAGTGTGGAAGGATTGAATATTAAAGGTGATGGCATTTATGTAGATGTTACGTACGGTGGAGGAGGGCATTCGAGAGAAATATTAAAGCATTTAACCACAGGAAAACTGTACGCTTTCGATCAAGATGATGATGCCTTTGCTAATAAAATTGAAGATGAAAAATTAGTATTGATTAAACAAAATTTTAAGTACATGAAGAACTTTTTAAAGATGTATAACGCACTACCGGTAGATGGAATTCTGGCCGATTTGGGTGTTTCATCTCATCAGTTTGACGAAGGTACAAGAGGTTTTAGTACAAGGTTTGAAGGCAAGTTGGATATGCGTATGGACCAAGCTGGGGGCATCACTGCTGCTGATATTGTAAATACTTATGATGAACAAGCGCTGGTAAATATGTTTAGCACCTATGGTGAGGTTGAAAATAGCAAAAGACTGGCAGCTTGCATCGTTAAAGAAAGGGCATCAAACAAAATTATTACCACCGAAGATTTTAAACAAGCCATAGAAAGTTGTACACCTAAAATGCGAGAGCAACAATATCTGGCCAAAGTGTTTCAAGCCTTGCGCATTGCAGTTAACAGCGAACTTGATGTGTTAAAGGATTTACTAAAACAGAGTCATGAAGTGTTGAAGCCAGGAGGTCGTTTATCAGTAATTTCTTATCACTCTTTAGAAGATAGGTTAGTAAAGAACTTTATTAAGTCGGGCAACTTTGAAGGTAAAGTGGAACAAGATTTTTATGGGAATAAGTTGGTTGATTTTAAGGCCGTAAACCGCCAATTAATAACACCAAGCGAGGAAGAACTAAAATTAAACAACCGCTCAAGAAGCGCCAAATTACGCATAGCAGAGAAATTATAAGGCATGACAACACAAGAAAATATTAATGCTCAAGAACAGGCTCAGTTTGATGTTGCCCATGCTGATGTATCAGCGAAAGCAAAATCGCCTAAAAAGAAACAAGTACATAAAGTATTTGTGCGTTCGGTATTTGATGTCATCAATGGTAATTTTTTAACCAATAAAAGCAGCTTAAAGCAGGCTCCTTTTGTAATGTTTTTAACACTGGTAGCCTTGTTTTACATATCTAACAGCTATTATGCTGAGAGAAAGATAAGACAAATCAATAAGATTAATAATGAGCTAAAGGAATTGCGATCAGAATACATTACCTCAAAGTCAAAGTTAATGTTTGTGAGTAAACAAAGCGAAGTAGCTAAAACAGCAGAAGTAATGGGTTTGCCTATTAAGGAAAGTACCACACCTCCAGGAAAAATAATTGTAAATAAATAATAATTAATAAAACGTAAAAAAAATTGGCTGAGAAAAAAGACATAAAGAAAGATTTTTTATGGCGCATTTATTTAATGTACTTTTTTATTGTGCTTTTTGGTTTATCGGTAATCATTAAGGTGTGCACTATTCAGTTTGCTGAAGGAGATTATTGGAGGGAAAAGGAACAAGAACTTACCATGAAGTACTTTAATATTGAAGCTTCCAGAGGAAATATTTTTTCTGCTGATGGCAGTTTATTGGCTACCTCGGTTCCCATTTTTGAATTAAGGATGGATGTAATTTCTGAACCTGTTACAGATAAAATATTTTACGAAAAATTAGATTCTTTATCATTAAGATTAGCGGAAACCTTTACGCATCGCACCAAAAGTGAATGGCGGACTGCACTTAAAAATGCAAGAAAAAATAAGGAACGTTATTTCTTGATTGCACGCAAAGTAAACTATCCAACCCTAAAAGAAGTAAGAACATTTCCTATTTTTAAGATGGGAAAATATAAAGGAGGACTTATTGTTTTACAACAAAGCAGGAGAGAGCTTCCTTTTAAAAATCTGGCGCAACGCACTATAGGTTACGATAGAAAGTCGAATAAGCCATTAGGTATTGAAGGTGCATTTAATAAGGATTTACAAGGCGTAAGTGGAAAACGCCTGATGCAAAAAATTGCAGGAGGTGTTTACAAACCAATAAATCAAGATAATGAAATAGAGCCACAAGATGGGAATGACATTATTACTACGATAGATGCCAACATTCAAGATGTGGCTCATCATGCCTTAGAAAAGCAGCTTAAAGCACAAAATGCACATCACGGTTGTGCTATTTTAATGGAAGTTAAAACGGGCGCCATTAAAGCCATGGTTAATCTTTCGAGATTAGACAGTGGTTCTTATGCCGAGACCTTTAACTATGCGATTGGGGAAGGTACCGAACCTGGTTCTACTTTTAAGTTGGCTTCTATAATGGCCGCCATTGAAGATGGATACACCGATTTAGATGAAATTGTAGACACCGAAGGAGGCAGAAAAAACTATGCTGGTGGCTATGTGATGAAGGATTCGCATGATGGTGGTTATGGTAAAATAACAGTAAAACAAGTATTTGAAAAGTCATCCAATGTAGGCACATCTAACATTATTATGAAGTACTACAAAAAGCAACCACAAAAATTTATTGACAGACTATATTCTTTTGGTATTCACAAACCTTTAGGAATAGCATTGCCGGGAGAGGCAACACCTTATATTAAAGATACAAAATCAAAGTTGTGGAGTGCACTTTCACTGCCATTGATGAGCATTGGTTACGAAGAAAAATTGACGCCTTTGCAAACACTTAATTTTTACAATACAGTGGCTAACAATGGTAAAATGATGCGACCACAATTTGTAAAAGAAATCCGTACAAAAGGTCAATTAATAAAATCATTTCGTCCAGAGGTTATTAATCCTGCAATTTGTTCGCAAATTACCATTGATAAGGCCAGAGAAATGATGGAAGGTGTAGTAAGCGAAGGAACAGCTACTTTTTTAAGAACTGCACCATATCAAATTGCAGCAAAAACCGGAACAGCTCAAATAGCCTTGGGCAACAAAGGGTACACGCAAGATGGAAAGAAAACATATATGGCTTCTTTGTGTGGCTATTTTCCTGCGAAAGATCCATTGTATTCTATCATCATTGTAGTGAGCGCACCTTCCAAAGCAGCCTATTACGGGAATGAAGTGGCAGGGCCAGTGTTTAGAGAAATTGCTGATAAGGTATATAGCAATAGTAAAGAAATACATAAGCCTTTGCAATTAGATACAGCAAGTGCGATAGTACATGTGCCTCTTTTAAAAGCAGGCAGAAAAAGCGATATACAGGAAGTTGCAAAAATGTTGTCTTTAAAAACGGCATTAATTGATGAAAACTCAAGCTATGTATGGCCACAAATGTATAGCGAAACTTATAGTTTAAAGGGAATTCAAACCAAGGAAAGTGAAGTGCCACAGCTTGTTGGAATGGGTTTAAGAGATGCCTTAACCATTTTAGAAAATCAAAAAATAACTGTAAAAGTAATTGGGCGAGGTGTTATTAAAAAGCAATCATTAGCAGCAGGAACAAGAGTTACAAAAGATACAACCATAACAATTGAATTATCTTAATATGAAATTATTAAGCGATATTATTTATAAATCAGGTATAGAAGAGGTGCTAGGAGCAACGCATGTGGCAGTTGATAGCATGTGCTTTGATTCGCGTAAAGTTCAAAAGTTAAGCTTATTTGTGGCAGTGAAGGGTGTTAGCAGTGATGGCCATTTATTTATTGATAAAGCTATAGAAGATGGCGCCATTGCTATTGTTTGCAGCGAAATGCCATCAACAATTAAAGAGCACATTACATATATCAGAGTTAAAGATACAAGTTATGCTTTAGGAATTATTGCTAATAATTTTTACGACAATCCATCTTCAAAGTTAAAGCTGGTAGGCGTTACAGGTACCAATGGTAAAACAACTACAGTAACATTATTATATCATTTGTTTAAATTTTTAGGATATAAAACAGGTTTAATATCTACCGTTAAAAATTATATTGACACTACTGAATTCCAAGCTACACATACCACACCTGATGCAGTTCAACTGAATGAATTGTTATCAAAAATGGTGGAAAATGGCGTAACTTATTGTTTCATGGAAGTAAGTTCACACAGTGTTGTTCAGCACAGAATTGCAGGGCTTAATTTTGCAGGTGCTGCCTTTTCAAATATCACCCATGATCATATAGATTACCACGGTACTTTTGATAATTACATAGCTGCTAAAAAAGGATTTTTTGATCAGTTAAGCGCTCAGGCATTCGCCATAGTGAATAGAGATGACAGGCATTTTGCTGTGATGCTTCAAAATACCAAAGCCATCAAAAAAACATGTTCCATCAATCAGCAAGCCGATTTTAAAGCTAAGATTATTGAGAATCATTTTGCTGGGCTACAGCTGCATTTGGACGGTACAGAAGTTTGGACAAAACTGATAGGAAGTTTTAATGCCTATAATATTCTTATGGTTTATGCTATAGCAATGATGTTAAAGCAAGATCGCACCAATGTATTAACAGCCATTAGTAGTTTAAATCCAGTGGATGGTCGTTTTCAGTTTATAAGATCAGTGAGTGGCATCATTGGAATTGTTGATTATGCCCATACACCTGATGCCTTAATTAACGTGCTTAAAACCATTCAGGATATAAGAACAGGAAATGAAAATATAATTACAGTTGTAGGCTGCGGTGGAGACAGGGATTCAGCAAAAAGACCTGTGATGGCAGAGATAGCCTGTAAAATGAGTAACCGAGTGATACTTACTTCTGATAATCCAAGGAGTGAAGACGCGGAAGAAATCATTCATCAAATGATGAAAGGTGTTGATCCAGTTTCTAAAAAGAAAGTGTTGTGTATAACAGATAGAAGGCAAGCCATCAAAACTGCCTGTGCTTTGGCATCAGCTAATGACATTGTTTTGATTGCAGGAAAAGGCCACGAAAAATATCAAGAAATAAAGGGAGTGAAACACCCATTTGATGATATGCAAGAGTTAAGTGAACAGTTGCAAACAGAAAAAATTTAAACAATAAAGTAATTATAATATATGCTGTATTACTTATTCGATTTTCTTGACAAACGCTTTGATTTTCCTGGAGCGGGGGTGTTTCAATACATCTCCTTCAGAGCCTCGTTAGCAATTATAACATCCTTGGTTATCTCAATGCTATTTGGGAAAAGAATAATTGATTTTTTGCGTAAGCAACAAGTGGGAGAAACAGTGCGCGATTTAGGATTAGAAGGTCAAATTCAAAAACAAGGAACACCTACCATGGGCGGATTAATCATCCTTGGCTCTATTTTAATTCCTACTTTGTTGTTTGCTAAATTACATAATGTCTATATTATTTTAATGATATGTTCTACCATTTGGCTTGGTTTAATAGGCTTTTTGGATGATTACATTAAAGTATTTAAAAAAGACAAGCAAGGTTTAAAAGGTACCTTTAAAGTGATTGGGCAAGTTGGTTTAGGAATTATAGTTGGTTGTACACTTTACTTTAATGATAGTGTTGTTATTAAAGAGAAAGTAAATAATAATGATGAAGTTGTTATAGATGGTCATGTATTTGAAGGCAATATTGATTCAAAGAATTTACCCAAGTATTCAGCACAACATAAATCAACAATCACTACCATTCCATTTATTAAGGACAATGAATTTGATTACGCTTCAGTACTTAAATTTTTAGGCGATAATTATAGAGATTGGGCCTGGTTAATTTTTATTCCAATGGTGATATTAATTATCACTGCCGTGTCGAATGGAGCCAACATGACCGATGGTTTAGATGGATTAGCCACAGGTACTTCTGCCATTATTGGCGCCACCTTGGGTGTGTTTGCTTACGTTTCGGGTAATACTGTTTTTGCAAATTACTTAAACATTATGTACATCCCTAACTCTGGTGAATTGGTAATTTATATTGGTGCTTTTGTGGGAGCGTGTGTGGGCTTTTTGTGGTACAATTCTTATCCAGCACAAGTATTTATGGGCGATACAGGAAGTCTGGCACTAGGTGGAATCATTGCAGTTTTTGCCTTGGCTATTCGTAAGGAACTATTGATACCCATACTCTGCGGTATTTTTCTTGTAGAAAATTTATCGGTAATGATGCAGGTTGGCTATTTCAAATATCAGAAAAAGCGCAAAGGGATTGAGTTTGCAAGAGCCAACAGATTATTTAAAATGGCGCCATTACATCATCATTATCAAAAGAGTGGATTTCATGAAGCAAAAATAGTAACTCGTTTTTGGATAGCTGGTGTAATGCTGGCCATCCTAACATTTGTAACCTTAAAACTAAGATAATTAATCATGAACACCACACGTAAAATAGCCATTCTGGGCGCTGGCGAAAGCGGTGTTGGGAGCGCTGTGCTTGCTATTAAGCAGGGCTATGAGGTGTTGTTGAGTGATATGGGCACAATCAAAGAAAAGTACAAGAAAACATTGCTTGATTATAAAATTAAGTTTGAAGAGAATAAACATGATGAGGCATGGATTTTAGCTGCCGATGAAGTTATTAAAAGTCCTGGAATTACTGATAAAGCTCCCTTAATAAAAAAATTGCATGAGCAAGGTACACCAGTGATATCTGAAATAGAATTTGCTGCAAGATATACCAACGCAACACTCATAGGTATTACGGGTACCAACGGTAAAACCACTACCACATTACTTACCTATCATACCCTTGTGAAAGCAGGCTTGAATGTGGGATTAGCCGGAAATATAGGTAAGAGTTTTGCATTGCAAGTAGCAGAAAATGATTTTGATTTTTATGTGCTGGAGTTAAGTAGTTTTCAGTTAGACGGCATGTACAAAGTACGTTTAAACATTGCAGTATTGCTCAATATTACACCGGATCATTTAGACAGATACAACTACGAATTGCAAAATTATGTTGATGCTAAATTTAGAATTATACAAAATCAGACGAGCAGCGATTGCTTTATATACTGCCATGATGACGAATTGCTAATGCAACAATTCGAAAAATTTAAAACCCAAGCACAGTTGCTTCCATTTAGTTTAACTCAAAGTTTTACTGAAGGAGCATATATCGAAAACGAAAATTTAATTATAAACCATAACCATAATACATTCTCTATGTCAATCCACGACTTGGCCTTACAAGGCAAACACAATCAGTACAATTCAATGGCAGCCGGCTTATCTGCTAGGGTATTGGAAGTTCGCAAAGAAATTATTAGAGAAAGTCTCGAAGATTTTGTAAATGTTGAACACCGTTTAGAATTTGTTGCCAAAGTACATGGCATTGAATTTATAAACGATTCAAAAGCTACCAATGTAAACTCAACCTGGTATGCACTTGAAAGCATGAATAATCCTGTAGTATGGATTGTTGGTGGTCAAGACAAAGGGAATGACTACGGCATGTTACTCAACTTAGTGAAAGATAAGGTTAAAGCAATAGTTTGTTTGGGAAAGGATAACTCAAAAATTCATAAAGCTTTTAAAGGTATCATTACTTTAATTGAAGACGCTACTACTGCTGAAGAAGCTGTAAAGAAAGCCTATCGTTTAGGCAAAAAAGGAGATATTGTTTTATTGTCTCCGGCTTGCGCAAGTTTCGATTTGTTTGAAAATTATGAAGATAGAGGACATCAGTTTAAGCAAGCTGTAAGGTCATTGTAAAAGCGTATCAATTAATTAAAATTACAATATGGAAAAGCCACAAAGCAGCAGTAAAAGTACCATGAAGGCAACTTCAATGGATAGATTAATTAAAATCAGGAAAGATTTTATTAAGGAGAGATTGAGCAGTTTACAAAGTGAGGAGCATAATTTTGAAACTGTAAATGTGGTAGATGGCGTAACATATATCAATAATTCAGCCTCTACTGATGTGGACAGTACATGGCTGGCTATGGATAAAATAGAAAAGAATATTATTTGGATTGTGGGTGGTGTAGATAGAGGAAATGATTATACGATGTTAAAAGATTTAGTGAATGATAAGGTTTTACACATTATTTGTTTAGGAACCTATATCTCTAAAATATTTAAAGCCTTTAGTCAAAGTAACAGTCATATTATTATAAATGCATCAAGTGCTGACGAAGCGGTACATCATTCGTCATTACTGGCTAAAGAAGGAGATACTGTTTTATTATCACCTGCCTGTGCTAGTTATGATTTATTTGAAAGTGTTGAAGATAGAGGGCAGCAGTTTAAGCGTGCTGTAAATGATTTAATTAATGGTGAGTTGCACCAGAGATATCCAGCAACAAAGTAATAAAATTTGTAAATATTTGAAATGAGCAGTTTTACAGATATCAAATTAAAAGGCGATAAAGTAGTATGGGCAGTTGTGGTTATACTGTCGGTAATATCGCTATTGGTTGTATATAGCTCAACAGGCACTTTAGCCTACAAATTTCAATCGGGAAATACAGAGTACTATTTGTTTAAACATGGTTTTATTTTGTTGTTTGGTTTGTTTTTAATGTATGCCACACATAAAATAAAGTACAACTATTTTTCAGGTATTTCACTTATCGCAATTCTTCTTGCAATTCCTTTGCTGATGTTAACGCTCATGAAGGGAAGTAATTTAAATGAAGCTAGCCGATGGTTAGCCTTACCTGGAACTTCTTTAACTTTTCAAACATCCGATTTTGCAAAGCTGGCACTCATCATGTATGTTTCTCGTGTATTATCACAGAAACAAGATAAAATAGACAGTTTAAAGGAAGCATTTTTACCTGTAGTTATACCAGTAGTCATTGTTTGCGCTTTGATATTACCTGCTAACTTTTCTACAGCAGCAGTTTTATTTACCACTTGTTTTGTAATGATGTTTATTGGCAGAATACATTTTAAACATTTGCTTTCATTAGTGGGAATGGGTATTGTGGCAATTTTAATTATTTTGAGTGTTGGTAAATTTGCGCCAAAAGTATTTCCGCGCTTTGGCACCTGGATGAAAAGGATTGAAAACTTTAGCAGTAATGATAAAGAGAACAAAGGTAATTTTCAAGTTGAACAATCTAAAATAGCTATTGCAACGGGCGGTCCATTAGGTAAAGGCCCTGGAAAAAGTTCTCAGAGAAATTTTTTGCCACATCCATATTCCGATTTTATATATGCCATCATCATTGAAGAATATGGCCTGGCATTTGGCTTGTTGATAGTGTTGCTTTATCTTATACTTTTATTTAGGGGCACACGTATAGCTACGCAAAGTCCACGTATGTTTGGTTCTTTGCTGGCTTTTGGATGCGCTTTTAGTTTGGTATTTCAGGCTATGATCAATATGGCGGTTGCCACTAATTTATTTCCGGTAACAGGTCAACCATTGCCTATGTTGAGTATGGGAGGAACTTCTATTTGGTTTACCAGCATTGGCATTGGCATCATATTAAGTGTAAGCGCAGGCGAAACCGCCAAAGAAACAGAAAAGGAAGAAGAAACTTTAGAAGGGGAGGTGGCCATTGCTTAAAGTAATCATCAGCGGAGGAGGAACAGGTGGGCATATTTTTCCTGCCATAGCTATTGCAAATGCATTGAAGGCTAAATACAATCAAGTTGAAATATTGTTTGTAGGTGCTTTGGGTAAAATGGAAATGGAGAAAGTTCCGGCCGCAGGCTATAAAATTGAAGGCTTAAACATTACAGGAATACAGAGAAGTTTATCGTTAAGTAATTTAGCATTTCCATTTCGACTTTTACAAAGCGTAAGTCGTTCGCGTAAGATTATTAAATCATTTAAACCCGATGTAGTAGTTGGTGTAGGTGGGTTTGCGAGTGGTCCATTGCTTTATGCTGCATCGCAATTAAATATTCCTGCATTAATCCAAGAGCAAAATTCTTATCCAGGTATCACCAATAAATTATTGGCAAAAAGAGTACAAACTATTTGTGTAGCTTATGATAACATGGAAAATTATTTTCCAAAAGAAAAGCTAAAACTTACAGGCAATCCGGTACGAAATGATATTTTAAATTTAAGTGGTAAAAGAGAGAGAGCATTAGAGTATTTTAAACTTAAAGATGGATTAAAAACAGTTTTTGTGACTGGTGGTAGTTTAGGATCAAAAACGATTAATGAAAGTATATTAAAAAATATTGAACGCTTTGCTGAAAACAATATTCAGTTGATTTGGCAAACGGGTAAAAATTTTATTGGTACTGCACAAGAAGCAGTAAAAATGCATGCTGATAAGGGTTTGCATGCCTTTGATTTTATCTCTAAAATGGATTATGCCTATGCTGTTGCAGATGTTGTTGTTTCCAGAGCAGGCGCAAGTTCGGTTTCTGAGTTAAGTTTGGTAAATAAGGCAGCTATATTAATACCATATCCATTAGCAGCAGAAGATCATCAAACAAAAAATGCGATGGCACTGGTCAATTACAATGCTGCTGTATTGATTAAGGATGAGGAAGCAAGAGAAAAATTGGGTGATGAAGTGCTTGATTTAATTAAAAATGAAGAGCGAAGACAGAAGCTTGAAAATAATATTACCAGATTAGCCATTAAAGATTCGGCAGAAGTGATAGCAGCGGAAGTATACAGATTAGGAACATCAAAAAAATAATAGAAAGCAGTGATTAAGGATATTAAACAAGCGTATTTTATTGGCATTGGCGGCATAGGTATGAGCGCCATTGCTCGCTATTTTAATGCCATAGGTATTGCTGTTTCAGGTTATGATAAAACACCTACTACGCTCACCAATGCTTTAATTGAAGAGGGTGTCAGAATTCACTTCGAAGACAATATTACACTGATTGATGAATCATTTTTTAAGTTACGAAGAGATCAGGTTTTAGTGGTAATCACACCTGCCATTCCTAAAGATCATAAAGAACTGAACTTTTTTGAAAAGAACAATTATGAATTAAAAAAGCGTGCAGAGGTTTTAGGTATGATTACCGCAAGTACTTATACAGCAGCCGTTGCAGGCACACATGGAAAAACAACAACAAGTACAATTCTTGCGCATATATTAAAATCATCGGGTTATGATGTTACTGCTTTTTTGGGAGGTATAGCAAAGAACTACAACAATAATTTTATAGCAGGTAGCGAAGTAGGGGAGGATAAAGAACAACAAAATGTAAGATTTAAAATGGATGTTTTATCGCCTACTGTTGTTGAGGCAGATGAATATGATCGTTCTTTTTTAACCTTACATCCTGATGTAGCCATTGTTACTTCTGTAGATGCTGATCACCTGGATATTTATGGTGATGATACTCAACTCAAAGAGTCTTTTAAGTTATTTACTTCTCTTATCAAATCCAGAGGAGCATTGATTACTAAATTAGGCCTAAAGTATCAATTAGCGCAAGCCAACGATGTTAAAGTATATAAGTATTCACTTGAAGAGCAAACCGATTTTTTTGCTTATAATATACATATTGAAGAAGGTAAATACAGATTTAATGTAATTAGTTGCATTGAGAATATTAATGATATTTGTTTTGGTTTGCCTGGATTGCATAATGTTGAGAATGCTGTTGCGGCTATAGCGGCTGCGCAAATTATGGGTGTGCTTCCAATCGATATCAGAAAGGCTTTAATAAGTTTTAAAGGGGTAAACAGACGTTTCGACTATCGCATTAATACACCAGAGTTTGTATATATTGATGATTATGCGCATCATCCAGAAGAAATAAAAGCGTGTCTTAATTCTGTAAAACAATTGTATCCCCATAAAAAAATTACAGGCATTTTCCAGCCTCATTTATATAGCAGAACAAGAGATTTTTCAGCAGAATTTTCAGCAAGTTTATCATTGTTAGATGAGGTTATTTTGATGGATATTTATCCTGCACGGGAACTAGCTATACAAGGTGTAACATCAACTATGTTGTTGAATAATATTACTTGTACACAAAAGCAAATTTTAAATGCACCAGAAATTTTAAATTATCTTAAAGTTAATCGTCCTGAAGTGCTTGTAACTATTGGTGCAGGCGATATTGATCAGCTTGTAGCACCTATTGAAAAACTATTTACTAATGTAAAGGCCAATGAATAAAAAAATTCAAAAAATATTGGTGTATGTAGCGTGGTCGCTGGCAGTAGTAAGCCTGCTTACTATTTTAGGTTTTGCAAATAATGCCTTAGATGAAAAACCATGTACAGCCATCGAGGTAAATATAAACAATATTGATGAGCATGATTTTATAAAGAATGATGATGTATTTAGTATGCTTCAAGAAAAAAATAAGAAGCTAAAAGGTGAGGCTATGGGCAATATTGATGTGGCATCACTTGAAAAAATGTTCAATGCAAATTCTCATATTGCCAATTCCGAAGTGTATAAAACGATTAATGGTGTTATTAAAATAAACATCACTACCAAACGACCCATTGCACGTATTATCAATTATAAGGGCGAGAGTTTTTACTTGGATGAACAAGGTTATTTAATGCGCTGGAGTAATAATTACACAGCTAATTTGCCTGTTTTTACAGGAGATATTTTTGAAAGTTATGATGTGTGTTATAACATAAATTATAGCAAGGCAGATATTAACGATTCTCTGTTGATAAAAAACAACCTATTTGGCATATACAGGCTTGCTAAATACTTGGATTCGAACGAATTTTGGAAAGCGCAAATTGAACAGGTTTTTGTAAGTAATGAAGTTGAATTAGTGCCGCTTGCAGGTAACCATATCATTGTATTTGGTAACTTTCAGGATATAGATGAAAAGATGAACAAGCTACTTGTTTTTTACCAACATGGTTTAAATAAAGTAGGTTGGAATATTTATGAGACAATTAATTTGAAGTATAAAAACCAAATAGTTTGCACTAAGGCAAAAACAGCTCCGGGTTATAAGAATCAACTTTCAAACATAAAGTAAACAGCAATATCAAACAAAATGGCGAATGAACAATATATAGTTGGATTAGATGTAGGGACTACCAAAATAGTAGCTATGGTTGGAAGACTTACGGAGCACGGAAAAGTAGAGATTTTAGGTTTAGGAAAAACTGAATCTGTTGGTGTGATGCGTGGTCAGGTGGCTAATATTGAACGTACTGTACAGTCTATTAAAGTTGCTGTTGAAGAAGCTGAACAAAAAACAGGTATTCCAATTAAAGTGGTAAATGTTGGTATTGCTGGACAACATATTAAAAGTTTACAACATAATGGCATAAGAACAAGAACAAATTCTGATACAGAAATTAATCAAAAGGATATTGATGCTTTGATTGAAGATATGTACAAATTGGCCATGTTGCCTGGCGAAGAAATTATTCATGTAATTCCTCAAGAGTACATGGTAGATAATGAGTCGGGTATTAAAGAGCCTATTGGTATGAGTGGACGCAGATTAGAAGCCAACTTTCATATCATTACAGGACAAATTGCTGCCATCAATAATTTAGTAAAATGTGTGAGAAAGGCTGGTTTGGAGGTAAGTGGAATAACACTTGAACCTTTGGCTTCTGCAGATGCTGTATTAAGTAATGAAGAAAAAGAAGCTGGTGTTGTATTGGTTGATATTGGTGGAGGAACTACTGATGTTGCCATTTTTCAGGATTCAATAATTCGTCACACTGCTGTAATTCCTTTTGGTGGTAATGTGATTACAGAAGATATCAAAGAGGGATGCACTATCATCAAAGGTCAGGCAGAGTTGTTGAAAGTTAAATTTGGTTCCGCTTTAGCAAGCGAGAATCAGGAAAATGAAATTGTTTCTATTCCAGGTTTGCGAGGAAGAGAGCCAAAGGAAATTACCATTAAAAATTTATCTCATATTATACAAGCGCGCATGGAAGAAATTATTGAGCATGTGTATTACGAAATAAAAAATTCTGGTTTTGAAAAGAAATTAATTGCAGGGATTGTAATTACTGGAGGAGGATCAATGTTAAAGCATACCAACCAATTGGTTGAGTACATAACAGGAATGGATACAAGGATTGGTTTTCCTAATGAACATGTGGCCAAAGGGCAAGAGGATGTTTCAAGTCCAATGTATGCAACAGGAGTTGGTTTAGTGTTAAGAGGATTTCAGGCTTTAAAAGCTGCAGCACCAGATGAAGTAAAACAAGCGCCAATTGACGCTGAAACTGAAATTGAAAAGCCAATTGTAACTGGACATTCGGACCCTAAAAAACAAGCAAATTGGATTGAAAAATTATTAGAAAAAACAAGGCAGATTTTTGATGAAGATGCCCAATAAATCAGTAAGTAAAAATTAAATATATCATATCATATCATGGAAAACACAATTATGAATTTCGACCTCCCAAGAGAAAAAGCATCTTCAATTATTAAAGTAATTGGTGTTGGCGGTGGTGGCTGCAACGCTGTAGATCATATGTATCGTCAAGGTATTAAAGGTGTTGACTTTATTGTTTGCAATACCGATCAACAGGCGCTCGATAAAAGCCCTGTGCCTACTAAAATAATTTTAGGGGCCACCTTAACCGAAGGCCTCGGTGCAGGCTCAAATCCTGAGGTGGGAAAAAATTCAGCCATCGAAACCATTGACG
>JBILPB010000182.1:0-5476 GCA_044374175.1 Bacteroidia bacterium
TCTGATTCTAGCTGATGCTTTATCAATAGAAGCTTTATCAGGCGATGAAATCTCTACTCTTCCGATGTTCCCAATTTCTTCGATACTAATAGTAGCGCCTGATTCACGTTGCATTTCCTGAATAATTTTTCCTCCGGGGCCAATGATTGCACCAATAAATTCTTTAGGAATTTCGATGATCACAATTCTTGGCGCGTGCGGTTTGTAATCTTCTCTAGGTGCTTCAATGGTTTTAGCCATTTCACCTAAAATATGTAAACGTCCGGCTTTTGCTTGGTTTAAAGCTTGTGCTAATACTTCATAAGACAATCCATCTACTTTGATATCCATTTGGCAAGCCACGATACCATCTTTAGTACCAGTTACTTTAAAATCCATATCACCTAAATGATCTTCATCACCTAAAATATCAGATAATACTGCGTAATCACCTTTATCGTTGGCAATTAAGCCCATCGCAATACCTGCTACTGGTTTGGTAATTTTAATACCAGCATCCATTAAGGCTAAGGTGCCTGCGCAAACAGTCGCCATTGATGATGAACCATTTGATTCTAAAATATCAGAAACTACACGAATGGTATAAGTGGAATCTGCCGGCAATACACGCTTTAACGAACGCATGGCTAAGTTACCATGACCAACTTCTCTACGGCCTGTGCCACGCATAGGTTTTACTTCGCCAGTACTAAAAGGAGGGAAGTTGTAATGTAATAAAAACTTGTTGTAACCGTTTACTACTGCACCATCAATCATTTGCTCATCTAATTTGCTACCTAAGGTAACAGTAGTTAATGATTGTGTTTCGCCACGGGTAAAAATAGCTGAGCCATGCGCCGAAGGTAAATAATCAACTTCGCTCCAAATTGGACGAATTTGATCTAATTTTCTACCATCTAAGCGTGTTCTTTCTTTTAAAACACAGTCTCTGATGGCATCTTTTTCTACATCGTGGAAATATTTCTTGATTAAAAAACTATTTGCTTTTTGATCTTCTTCTGATAAAGTAGCTGCAAATTCTTCTCTGATGGCTTTAAATAAACCGGCTCTTTCTGTTTTATTGGCATTGCCTGATTTAGCTACTTCGTATACTTTATCATAACATGCTTTTTCAATAGCTGCCTTTAATTCTAAGTTATGATTTTCATGATTGTATGCTCTTTTAGTTGTTGATTTAACCATTTCGGCCAATTCTAACTGCGCTTGGCATTGAATTTTGATGGCTTCGTGCGCTACTTTCATAGCCGCAGCTAAATCGTCTTCGCTGCACTCGTTCATTTCGCCTTCTACCATGTTAATGTCTTTCATGGTTCCTGCAACAATAATATCTAAATCGGCAGTTTCCATGGCTGTGCGCGATGGATTGATGACAAATTTACCATCAATACGACCAACCCTTACTTCTGAAATTGGACCATTAAAAGGAATATCTGAAACGGAAATAGCTGCAGAAGCTGCTAATGCTGCTAAAGCATCGGGCATAACATCCGCGTCTGAAGAAATTAGTGTAATTAATACTTGTGTATCGGCATGATAATCATCTGGGAACAAAGGTCTTAAAGCTCTATCAACTAAACGAGAAATTAGAATTTCGTATTCCGATAATCTTGCTTCGCGTTTAAAAAAACCGCCTGGAAAGCGACCAACAGAAGCATATTTTTCTTGATAATCAACCGACATAGGAAGAAAATCAACATTTTCGCCCACTTCTTTTTTTGCACAAACTGTGGCTAACAACATGGTATTTCCCATGCGCACTACAACTGATCCATCGGCTTGTTTAGCTAATTTACCAGTTTCGATGGAAATCATTCTTCCATCACCAATATCAAACGTTTTTACTATTGCTTGTTGCGACATCTTTTATTTAAATTTTTAATATATAAAAAAAGGCAATCGTAAGGGATTGCCTTTAAGGTTTAATTTCTTAAGCCAGATTATTTTCTGATTTCTAAATCTTTCAAAACAGCTCTGTAGCGATAAATCTCTACATGTTTTAAATGGTCTAGCAATCTTCTTCTTTTACCAACCAAGTTTAATAATGCTCTTTGCGTGTTGAAGTCTTTTTTATTTTTCTTCAAATGCTCAGTCATGTGGTTGATTCTGAATGTGAACAATGCTATTTGAGACTCTGCAGAACCCGTGTCTACTGCTCCTTTTCCGTGCTTTGTAAAAATGTCTTTCTTTACTTCTGATGTTAAATACATGCTATATAATATTTTTTTCAAAAAATTGAGGTGCAAATATAGAATTCTATTTTCAATATTCAAATAAAAAACATCCTAGATGCTACATTTTAAAGGAATTTAATATTTTAACATTTTTAATGTATAATGTCAAATGTTTGATTATCAATAATATATTTTAATCTTTCGTATCATTAAAATGTAAATGTAGCCCAAATTCATTTTTTAAACATCAAAAAATTGAAAACTTTTATAAAAATATTAGTTGTAATGAAAAAATGACTTATTGGTAATTAACAAGCTTCATGTGAATTCCATAAATCAGCGCTGGCATGGCCAAAAGAACATCAAATTTAATATTATAATTATATGTAATTGAACGGTAAAAAAATAATGAAACATTGAATGCGCATAGATTCAACCCATAAATCGAATATCTAAATAGCGCAAATTGATCAATTAAATTCTACTAAAGCGATCTTAAATATATTGCATAATAGATTAATTTAAAGTGCATAAATAATTTAATATAAGTACTTTAAGATAGTTTATTAATAATTTTATTAAGAAGATAAAATAATGTAAGAAATAATTACCGCCATGTATTTTGTAATTGCCCAAATAAAAAGTCTTTTATAAAAAGGGCAAAAATGATTGATGGTTAAAAAAATAATCGATTACTTAAATCGGCCTAACACCTTTGGTTTACTAAGAAGGCTATTTGTTTTTTTGTTAAGGCAATGAATTACAAACCAAGATTACAGTTATCAATTAACAGTTTTCGAAAATTTAAACCAAATTATACAGGTGTAAATAGAAGTTATGTTGGTAATTATGAGCGAAGTGTTAATTGGACCTTTGAATTTATAAAGCAAGTTATTGTATGAAATAATGACAAAATAACCAATTCGGTCACTTATTTGGTTTCTAAGCCTCTAAGTTTGGCCCTTGAGGTTACATTATTGCTAATGGATTTAATGAAAATTTCTAAAACGATTAATATTTATGATCTTTAAATGGATTTATTTTAATGGAAACATTTATATCTCTTTAAAAATTCAAGTGGAGTTAAGCCTGTATTTTTCTTAAAAAAACGAACAAAATAAGAAGTGTCGTAATAACCTAATGATTCACCAATTTGAGAAACATTAAGTTGAGCATAGATTAACATCCTTTTTGCTTCAAGTATATTTCTTTCGGCAATTAAATTTGTGCTTGTTTTGCCTAAGCAGCTTTTTGTAATCCTATTCAAGTGTTTTTCGGTGATATTTAATTCATAAGCATATTGCTTTACTAATTTAACTTCCTTGAATTTTAATTCAATAAGATTTTCAAATAATTTTAGTTTTTCGAAATAGGTTTTATTAGAAATATTTTCAATCTTGCCTATTTCTCTGCATATTTCTGTATAAACAATAGTAATTAGCGATTGAATTTTTATAGTTTTAAATAATTCGTTTTTTTGATATTCTTCTACCAGTTCTTTCATATTACCTTGGATTTTTTGCAGTTGAATTTCGGAAAGCATATAAAACGGCGATGTTTGAAATGAATTGAAGAAATTAAAATCATTAATGCTTAATGCACTGAAGCCACTATCAAAAAACATTCTTGAATGAAAAAATATAAATCCGTCAATATCCTTTGAAAGTTCCCAAAAATGCATCTGACCGGGTTTTAGAACAAAGATTGCACCTCTTTCAACAGGATACGTTTTGAAATCTATTTCATGTTTGCCATATCCTTGTGTAAACAAAATAGTTAAATAAAAGTCATGCTTGTGTGGTAAATTAGTAAAATGATGATCGTTAACATGCAGGTTTAAACAATTTGCATAAAAGTTATCATCGTTATTTAATACTTTAAATTTATTGATGCTGTAAACAGGTAGTTCAATATTTTTCATGCACAATATTACAAAAATGTCTTAATAGTGCTATTTTATGTTCTATTTTGTTGCATAATTAATAATACCGTATTATATTTTTGTAGCATGAAAAATAGACAAAAAAAATCATACTTACTAATCAATATCATTAATGAAAAATGTCCTAAATGTGCGCAAGGATTTGTATTTCAAAGAAAGTTGAATTTATTACAACTTCCTTTAATGCACGTTAAGTGTAAAAGTTGTAATTATACTTTTGATAGGGAGCCAGGTTATTTTTTAGGAGCCATGTATATAAGTTATGGATTGTCAGTTTTACTAGGAATTTTAGCTTTTTTTGCGATTACTTTTATGCTGCCAAAGCTAGATTTATTTGTAAAGACGCTGCTTGTAATTGCTATTATTCTAATTTGTGGTCGTAAAAACTATAAGCTATCGCGTGTTATTTATATCCATATATTTCCCTGGTAATTTTTAATTTCAAGCATTTTCAGGGGTCTTTTTAAGTTATATTTTGATGATAATATGCATAATTAACCTGAATTTTATAATTAATTAATTATACCGATTAAAAGCTCAATTTAGTCCAATTATGGCATGGCTTTAAATTAGTGATTTCAATGAGTATTGGCATTAACTATTACATATTTACTTTTTAGTTGGCCTAAAAAACAAATGCAAGGGGTGTTCCTTTATTTTCTAATAAATTTATGCTATAATAAACCTAAATGGGTAGTGAATTATTAAATAATTTATCTTGAAATTAGGTTTAAACAAAGTAGTTTCGAACTTTGTTAATCACTTAAACTTAAATATCAAATAAAAACTAAATTAATTGAGTGTTTATAAGACGCTGATTTTAAATAAGTTTTAATAATAAATACGATGAAAAACGAAGATTGGAAATCTAAATTGAGCCCTGAACAATATTACGTGCTAAGAGAAAAAGGTACAGAGCGAGCATTTACCGGTGCTTTATTAATGAACAAAGAAAAAGGTATTTATAGTTGTGCTGGTTGCGGTAATGAATTATTTACCGATGAAATGAAATTTGACTCACATTGTGGTTGGCCCAGCTTTGACAGGGAAATAGCTGGAGGAAAGATCAAAAAAACGATGGATAAAACGCATGGCATGATACGTACAGAAATTACTTGCGCAAAATGTGATGGTCATTTAGGTCATATTTTTGATGACGGACCAACCCAAACAGGCGAAAGATATTGTGTTAACTCTTTATCATTATTGTTTCAACCAGCCCAAACACAGCCCAATATTGAGGAAATTACAATTGGTGGCGGTTGTTTTTGGTGTGTTGAAGCGGTCTATCTTAATTTGAAAGGTGTAATTAAAGTTGAATCGGGCTACAGTGGTGGTTTTGTAAAAAATCCTGCTTATCGTG
>JBILPB010000051.1:0-19122 GCA_044374175.1 Bacteroidia bacterium
GAATAATTTTCATTTAAACCTAAATGTATTAAATGTACGTTTTAACAATATCTCTTTACCCGACAGTGCTTCTAATCAAGAGGGAAGTAAAGGTTATTTTCAATATCGCATAAAGCCAAAAGCCAATCAATTAGTGGGTACAGAAATAAGAAACACTGCCTACATTTATTTTGATTTTAATGCGCCAATAGTTACCAATACTACGGTGAATAGTTTTGTGACAGCTACTTCAAAAATGCTCAGCAATGAAGAAACAATTTCGATTTATCCCAATCCAAACCAGGGCATATTTAATGTAGAAACTAATATCTATAATTATGATGTAAATATTTACAATACATTGGGTGAATTGGTATATTTTGAATCAAACATTAATTCAACTAAAAAACTATTTGATTTAAGTAGTTTAAATAATGGTGTTTACTTTGTAAAAATTGTTTCAGAAAATAAGTCATTTATTCAAAAATTAGCAATTAGTGCAAACTAAAACCTCTTAAGTTTCAAAGGTTAAATAAATTGAATGTCCTAAGGATGATAGCGGGTCAAGCCCGCTATGACAATCTTATGATGATTTGTAACAATAGTTATCAATTGCTTAATCTTACTTTATTCAAAGGTTAATCAAAAATTTAAAACTTCAACATTCAATGCTCAAAATTTCTTGTTTCTTGTTCATTATTTATTTTCATAAAAAAAATCATGAACAAAACTCAACAATTAATAATCAATCACCTGCTCTTCCATCTCAGCGGGCATCTCAATAAAATCATATTGCTGATTGCGTAATTGTGGTATAAAACCAGCTTCTTTTATAGCGTTTTGTATGCCTTGAGCGGTAAAACGATGTGGCGCACCTGCGGCAGAAACTACATTTTCTTCAATCATAATAGAACCAAAATCATTGGCGCCTGCATGCAAACAAATTTGTGCTACTTCTTTACCCACAGTAAGCCAGGAAGCTTGTATGTTTACCACATTTGGCAGCATCATTCGGCTCAAAGCCAACATGCGAATATATTCAGTGCCACTTACATTGTTTTTAATCCCTTTGATTCTTCTTAGTAAAGTACCATCATCCTGAAAAGGCCATGGAATAAAGGCTAAAAATCCTTTTGCATCAACTGGTTTTTCACTTTGCACTTGACGCAACCATACTAAATGCTCAAAACGTTCTTCAATGGTTTCAATGTGGCCAAACATCATGGTGGCCGAAGTGGTTAGGTTTAATTGGTGTGCAGCGCGCATTACATCTAACCATTCTTTACCTGTACATTTTCCTTTGGAGATGAGCCTGCGTACCCTGTCATTTAAAATTTCGGCACCTGCACCAGGTAAACTGTCTAAACCAGCTGCTATTAAAGCTTTCAACACTTCGGTATGCGTGCTTTTTTCTAATTTAGTGATATGAGCAATTTCTGGTGGACCTAAGGCATGCAATTTTAAATCGGGATACAATTCCTTCAGTTTGCTAAATAAATCAACATAATAACTCAAGCCTAAATCTGGATGATGCCCGCCTTGCAACAATAATTGACGTCCACCATATCGAAAAGTTTCTTCAATCTTAACTTTGTATTGTTCAATAGTGGTAATATATGATTCGGCATGACCAGGAACCCTAAAGAAATTGCAAAATTTGCAATTAGCAGTACAAACGTTGGTAGTATTGGCATTTCTGTCAATTATCCATGTTACATGAGGATCATTTTTTTTGTGGATTTTACGCATCTCATTGGCAGTGTAAACCAAATCTGGTAATGTTGCATGATGGTATAAATGCACACCTTCTTCAATACTTAAAAACTCAAAATTTAAAGCTTTACTTAATAAGGCATCAGTATTCATAGGCTTTTGCTAATTTTTTTGTTCAATCTATCCAGGTTATTTTAAGTAACAATCCCAGCTTGTAAAAGTTCTTTATAAACTTGGGCTTATTTCATTAATTTTGTCGTCAATATTTTGTAAAAGTACATATTTAAGGCATGAGCAAATCAATAGAACTAGATTTTTTACCAAAAATTGGAATTACCTGCGGTGATATTAACGGCATTGGATTGGAAGTAATCATCAAAACCTTTGCTGATAACAGAATGCTGCAGAGTTGTATTCCTGTAATTTATTGCAATGCTAAAGCAGCAATTCAATATCGTAAAAGCATACATTTAACCGATTTTGGTTTTCATCAAATAAAAAACGTAAACGAGGCCACTAACAAAAATGTAAACTTGTTGAATGTTTATGATAAGGAAGTAAAATTGGAGCCTGGTGTTTCATCTGCAGAAGCGGGGGCATTATCATTAGCTTCTATCAATGCTGCGATAAGCGATATTAAAGCAGGTTTAATTGATGCCATAGTCACTGCGCCCATCAATAAAGACAATATTCAGTCTGAAGATTTTAAATTCGCAGGGCACACAGAGTATTTAGCGCAACAGTTTGAAGCAAAAGAGCATTTAATGTTTTTAGTTTCCGAAAATTTAAAAATTGGCACGGTTACCGGACACATTCCAATCAATCAGGTAGCGGCACAATTGAGTATCGAAAAAATAATCAGCAAAGCCAAATTAATGGCTTCTTCTTTACAGAATGATTTTGGAATTCGTAAACCAAGAATTGCTGTGTTAGGCCTAAATCCCCATGCTGGAGATAATGGCGTGATTGGCGATGAAGAAAAAAATATAATTATACCAGCCATTGAAAAATTAAAAGAGCAAGGTATTTTGGCCTTTGGTCCTTTTGGTGCTGATGGTTTTTTTGGAAGTGGTGTTTTTACTAAGTACGATGCGGCTTTGAGCATGTACCATGATCAGGGATTAATTCCTTTTAAAACGATGGCATTTGAAAATGGTGTAAATTATACTGCAGGTTTATCTATTGTAAGAACTTCACCAGACCATGGTACAGCCTACGATTTAGCAGGTAAAAATATGGCATCAGAATCTTCTTTCAGATACGCTGTATATGCAGCAATCGATATTTTAACACAACGCAAATTACAAGCTGAGATTTCGGTTAATCCCTTAAAGATAAGCATGCAAAAAAGAGAGAGGGATAGATAATACTAAAATAGTTGTTGAGCCTTTAAATAATTAGCTACTTCTTTTGTAAAAAGATGAGCTCCGTTAGTTCTTAAGTGACTGGCATCTATGTAATTTATTTTGTCTCTGTACAACGAATCTTGGTCGTTATACATTAAATGCAAAGCTTTGTTACCTGCTAAAAATTGAATTCTTTCCTCAAACATTTTGTTTCTAGGTCTATATTTTGGTGGATATACAATTACCAATTTAATGTGATGCTTTGCACATAAATTGATAAACGACTGGAATTTTTTAATTAAATAAGGTGATTCATCTTTGATATTATATTTTAATTCTTGGCTTGGATAATTAGATGGGAAATTGTTTGTTGTCAAATAACTTGGCATCGACCCGCAAGGTAAAATAGTATCATAAGTATTAAATTTTTTTTGACGCAAATCTAAATTACTCTTATTAAGTTGATATAGTATTAAAAATTGACTAAACCATTTATTTTTACCTTCACGTTTATTTAATTCATCTCGAATCGACTCGTATTTAACAAGTGGATATAATCTATCTAATCTAAAGTTGATTGAGGTATTTGCAATTAGTTCTGCAGGTTCATCAACATTGAGTAATACCAGCTTTGGCTTTTTATTTCCATTAATTAAAACCTGATTTAATAAATACTCATGAAAATCTACATTAGAACCTGGAAAACTTAAATTGTAAGCCTTTATATTTAATTCCTTTGATAATGACGATGCTATAATTCCTTGAGCACCTATGGATGATCCAAAAATTAATAAATCAGCGTCCATTTTGCCATTAATAACTACTTCTAATCTTTTATCTACCTGCCGCTCAGCAGCCGCACTCCGTAAATAAATAAATAGCTTATCGAAAGCAAAAAATAAAATTGAAAAAACTAATATGTTTAATAGAAATTTTTTCATCATTTAAAATTGGAAATAAATAAATTGCTGTTCTTTGCCATTAAATATGAAAATAGTGGTTAGAATTAAAAAGTAAAAAGTCCAACGTAATGCACGAGGCCAGGCATTTCCCAGTTTAGATAAAGCAAATGCACTTTCTCTGCCAAGCCATTCAATACTCATTAAAAAAGCGATTAATAGCAAAGAGAATTTTGGAATAAAATGAGGATTTTCAAATAATGATTTAGAAAATAAGGTGGATACAAAATGAAATGCATCGGTTAAGCTTGCAGCTCTGAAAAATATCCAAGCAAAAACAGTCATTAAAAATGTGATTAACATGTAAAAACATTCTTTAAAAGTTGGTAACAGTCTGCCTTTAGCCACTATTTCAATATTATTTCTGTTTGAATTCGTGAGTAAGAGTGGAAGAAAATAAAAAGCATTTAAAGCACCCCAGAATACAAATGTCCAATTAGCCCCATGCCAAAATCCACTTACTAAAAATATGGCAAAAGTATTTCTAATTTTCATAAAGGTGCCTCCTTTACTTCCTCCTAAAGGGAAATATAAATAATCTCTAAACCAACTTGATAGTGAAATGTGCCATCTGCGCCAAAATTCAGCTATATCGCGAGAAAAATAAGGGAATGCGAAATTGCGAAGCAATTCAAAACCAAACAAGCGGGCAGTTCCCAAGGCAATATCTGAGTATCCAGAGAAATCGCCATAGATTTGAAATGTAAACATCAATGCTCCTATAAACAGGGTGCTTCCTCCATAAGAGTCTGCATGATCAAAAATTAAATTGGCATGTTCTGCACAGGTGTCGGCTATTACTATTTTCTTAAATAATCCCCATAATATTTGGCGCATTCCATCAACCGCTTTGCTGTAATCAAAAGTGCGCGGTTTTTCTACTTGTGGAAGCAAATGTGTGGCTCGCTCAATTGGCCCAGCTACTAGCAATGGGAAGAAACAAACAAATAAAGTATAATTAACAAAATTATAGGTTGGCTTTATTCTTTGAAAATAGATATCAAAAACATAACTCAAGCCATGAAAAGTGTAAAATGAAATGCCAACTGGTAAGATAATTTTTAAAGTGCTGTAATGTACTTTTAATCCAAAGTTAAGTAGCATTTGAGCAAATGTTTCGGCAAAAAAATTGTAGTACTTAAAGACTCCTAAAAAGCCGAGGTTAATACCTACACTGATTACTAGCCAAAATTTCTGTTTGCTTTTCTTATTTAGTTCAAATATTTTAATTCCAGAATAGTAATCTAGAAGGGTAGAAAAGGCCAATAAAAATACAAAACGCCAATCCCAACAAGCGTAAAAAAAGTAGCTTGCAATTAACAATAGTATATTTTGTTTTTTTAAACTTTTATTTGCGATAAACCAATATCCTATAAATACTATTGGTAAAAACAGGGCAAAATTTACTGAATTGAAAAGCATGAAATGTGCCTCTTTATTGGTTATTTATGTTTAGCAATGCCCAAAATAACAGAATTTTATTCAAAAAAAAAAGCCTAGTTGATAAACTTTAATTTCACCATAAATCAATTCATTGTACATAAATTACTTTATCATTTTAATAGAAAATAAGAAAGGAATAGAAGATTGAAGCTTCCTCTATTAATTAATTGCCAGGTTTTTAAATTAAAAAATAATTAAATTTTATTTGACGCAAAAAAGTGTGTAAAAGAATTGGTTGGGCAGCGATTATTAATCCTTCAAACTCAATAATTGAGCATCTTTAATATACAGAGCTAACTCCGCTGTATAAACTCTTGCTCCTTTAAAATTAAGATGGGCTGCATCTTCAAAATAGTTTCTATTTTTATAAGCTTCCACATTTTGATTATGCCCATAATATAGTGCTTTACTGCCTGCAATATCATGTATTCTTTTTTCAAAATTGAAATTTCTGGTATGAAAGCGCGGCATAAAAACAATTAATAATTTTATATTTTCTTTGTTGCAAATATTTACAAATGACTCTAGCTTTTTTACTTTATAGGCCAGCTCTAGTTCAAACTGATAAGGCCTGTTGCCATCATAATAACCACCAGGAAAGTTATTGGTAACCGCGCTCGAGGGCATTGAACCGCATGGTAATATCGTATCATAAAGCGTAAAGTGCCTTTGTCTGATATCTAAATTACTTTTATTGAGTTGATGCAGTATAAAAAGTGCCGATAAATATTTGTTTTTTTCTCCTCTTACTATCATTTCATCTCTTATTTCTGGATACTTCATAAGTGGATATAAGCGATCGAATCTGAAATTTACAATTTTATTGTAAAACAATTCCACAGGCTCGTTTACTGCTAAAACCAAAAGTTTAGGTTTTTTATTTTTATGTGAAACAAATTGTTGCAAAATAAACTCGGTGTAATCAATATCAGAGCCAGGTGAAGACAGATTATATGCCGTGCAATGTAAGGAGTCTCCTAGTTGTTGCGCATATATACCACTTGCCGACAAGGAAGAACCAAATATTAATACATCATGATTAAATTTGCCTTCCAATACACGCTCCAGCTTTTGATCAACTTCTAGTGATGGTGTCCTATCTCTAATAATTAAAAATACTTTATCAAATGCCCAAAAGCAGATAACAAATAACAACAATTTGATAGAAAACTTCTTCATATTAAAACTGAAAATATATAAATTGTTGTTCCTTACTATTGTAAATAAATATGAGCGCCATCAATACAAAATAGAACAGCCATCTCAATGGTGTAGGCCATTTTAAACCTAGACTCTGCAATCCATGATGCATATCGCGTTGCAACCATTCTATACCAAATAAAATAACTACAAATGGCATTTGTGCTTTATAAAGCATTGGGAAATGAAGGGTTTCTGTGCTCCACATGCGTTGTATGTATCCAAAGCCCTGACTCAAAGATGTTGCCTTGAAAAGTACATTGGTTACAGAAACAAGTAAAAATAATCCAATCATGTTAACATAAAAAACAAAATGCTGACCTAAAGTTAAGGTCTTAGTTTTTTTCTTTTTCGATAGCATAGTTCCTCTGATAATAGAGGGTACATAGTAAATACCATATAGAAGTCCCCAAACCACAAATGTCCAGTTGGCTCCATGCCATAAACCTGAAATTAAAAAGGTAGTTATGATGCCTATAGCCAAACTCAATTTCTCATAATCTCTTAATTTAATTGTAATTGGTGTAAAAATAAACTCAGTAAGCCATGAGGTTAACGAAATATGCCATTTACGCCAAAATTCTGCTATGTTTTGTGAGAAAAAAGGATAGTCAAAGTTTTTTGTAATGTTTAATCCAAGTAAGCGCGCACATCCAATCGCCATATCTGAATAGCCAGAAAAATCAGCATAAAGCTGCACACTAAAGTAAATAGCACCAAGTAACAAAATGTTTGGCGACATCGTTAAATAACCTTCAAAAATTTGACTTGTAGCTACCGCAATGTTATCGGCTACGACAATCTTTTTAAATAGTCCCCACAATATTTGTCGTAAGGCATCTGTAAATTGTATATAATCAAATTTTCTTTCCTTTTCTAGTTGCGGAACCAGCAGCTTTGCTCTATCTATTGGACCAGAAATTAGACTTGGAAAAAAGGCTACATAAGTAAAATAAATAGTAGCATCTTCACAAGGTTTAATTTTTCCTTTATTAATATCTAAAAGATAGGAGATAGTTCTAAATAAATAAAAACTAATACCTAATGGAAGTATAATTTGTAAAGTATGCAAATCACTCTTGAAACCAAATATATCGAGTAAAGCAACAAAACTTGTAATTAAAAAGTTGGTATATTTAAAATACAGGAGCATTAAAATAGCTCCCGTAATATTAGCCCACAGAACAAGGCTTTTCTTTCGTTCAGATTGGGCATTATCAAGATATTTACCTGAAAAGTAAGTGCTTGCCGAAACAAGCAATAAAAGCGAAAGAAATCGCCAATCCCAATAAGCATAAAAAAAGTAACTCCCAAACAAAAGTAAGGCATTTTGTATTTTTAATGACCTTTTTGCAATATACCAATACAAGAGGTAAAAGCAAACAAAGAAAATTGCGAATGGTATGGAATTAAAAATCATAGCTTAGCGCATCGTTATTCCTGAATTAATTAATAGGTCAATCCCATTTATTTGAGTAGTTGTATGAGTTATAAAATCAACAGCATCTGCAACTTCATCGGTACTTAACAATCTTTTTAATGGATGTGCTGCAATCATTTGTTCAACAATACGCTCATCGGTGCCTGCAGTAAGGCTGGTTGACATAAAATCAGGCGAAATGGCATTGGAGCTAATATTAAATTTAATATTTTCGGCAGCCCATACTTTGGTAAGTTGTTTTAAATAAGCTTTGTTTGCGGCATATACACCAGCACCAACAGGTGTAACATTGGTCAAAAGTGATGATAAAATAGTAATAATTTTTCCGCTCTTTTTCTTTCTAAAATGGAGTATAGATGCCTGAGTAATTTTAATTACTGGCAGAATATTATAATTAAAATCTAAAGTAAAATCTTCGCTTGGCGTTTTGTGAAAATACGTATTTAAATAGGCTCCATGATAGGCATTGTTGATCAATACATCAATATCACATGCTGCAATTTGATTAAGCAATGAATCAATTTCTTTTTCATCAGTAAAATCGCATTTTATGGCCTTTGTATTAGATAAATCTTGCTCCAGTTGCAATGCACTGTCAGCAGATTTTGCATAGGTAAAATATACAAAGTCATTGGTATGTTGTGCCAATCTACGAACAATAGAAGCGCCTAGTCCTGAGCCTCCTCCTGTAATTAATATATTCATAATAACATTCCTATTTGTACCTTGCCTTTAGCAACTGTTTTCATTGCTTGGTTTTTAAAGGTAAATTTGAACTCTACTGCATTCACCGACTCAAAGATCTCAGCAACTGTGGCTTCAAATTTTAACGTTGAATGCAAATAAACTGGATTATTAAATTGTATCTGTTGCGAATGAATTATTACATTTTTAGAAGGCAAACACTCCCCAATAAAATAAGATACAAAGCCATTTAAAATATTACCGTGCATCACCTTTGAAATAAAGCCTTTCTCCTGGGCAAAACTATCATTGGTATGTAATGGATTATGATCTTTAAATGCCAATATAAAGGATTGATACACTTGTTCAGTGACATCAAATTCTACATGGTATTTTTTTCCTACTTCAAAAAGTTTAATCATTTACTTAAAATACAAGTCATCATTTCACCAACATTACCCCAGCTTTGTATTTCTTTTGAAGTAAATCTTACCTTAAATTTTTTCTCCACTGCCACTACAAGTTGAATGTGATTTAAAGAATCCCAATCTTCCACATCACTTGCTGTTGTTGCTTCGCTAAGTTGAATATCTTCGTTGTCTAAAACCTCTTTAAATACTTCTGTAATGTGGCTTAAAACTTCTTCTCTTGTCATGTATTTTATTTTTTATGTATGAATGTTTCACTTGGTTGGTATTGTTGAACATCTAATAACCAATGTTCAGCTTCAGCATCAAAATTTAAGTTTTTATAATGGTCTTTAACCATTTCATTTTTTGGGGTAGATAAATATTCGCCTTTTAAATATTGCGCCCCATTTTCTTTAGCATAAGCACAAATGGTATTTAATACAAATCGTTCCATGCCACGCTTAAGCACTCTGCAGCTCATAAACCAAGTATCTACAAAAAATATTTGCTCATTTTCTTTTTTCAAAATTATAGCACAAATAAGGCCATTGTCACCAAATTTATCTTCTAATGTAAACGAAAAACTAGCATAGTTAGCATCATTGCCAATATGTGAAATATCCGATTCACTATATCTTACAGTACGTAAATTAAATTGATTGGAGCGTTGTGATAATTGCGCTACCCTAGGTGTGTTAAACTTATTGAATGGCTCTACTATTGAAAGCATATTCAAACTATTTAAAAAGTCATCTTCATTTACAAAACTTTGTTGCAATTGAACACGTTGCGCCTCCACTTGATATTGCTTTGTTCTTTCAATATCTAGCTCAGAAAAAGATACAGTTTCAAATAAATTTAAAGTGTATAAATATTCCAAGTATTCGGCAGGATCTTCAGGAAGCTCAGGAACAGTCAATAATGGCAAGTGCTCTCTTACCATATTTCTTTCAAAAGGATTGTCATCCAAAAATACCATACTGTCGAATCCAATGTTAAGCACACTTTGAATGTGTTTGATATTGGATGCTTTGTTTTCCCAGTTGGCAACAAATACAGCAATATCTTCTAATCGTAACACCATATCTGGATGCTTTTCAAAAGGTTCCTTAGCTATTGATTCTGTATTTTTACTACATACAGCTAAAATAATCCCTCTATTCTTAAGCTCTTTGGCCCAGTATTGAAGTTCGCTAAATGCTTTGCCAATGCCTAAACCTCCAATTTGTATGTTTTCCAAACCGTCATCTCCGATAATACCACCCCAGGTTGTATTATCTAAATCAAGTATAAGACACTTTTTTATTTTACCATCCAGTGAATTAATAATAGCTAAGGTACGTGCTGCAATTTCTGGTAAACTATCTATACTTAATACCATTTCGGAATTAACGTATACCGAAGGTCTAAATAAATTATCCTTGCCAATTCTATTTTGTACACTTGATAAATCACAGATAAATAAATTGCTCAATTTTGTGCTTAACAATGCCAAATCATAATTCAATTTTCGCATTTGGAAAAGCCATGATGATGCAATCTTATTGGCATAATTTCCATAAACTTGATCGTCTATTTCTGGAAAATTATAAATGATAATTTTTGTGTTTAATTGTTGATTTAATTTATCACAAATTTCATGTAATTGATTGGTTTTATTTTCAGCAAAATGCGATCTGTCCTGAATAGGTGTTTTGTAAAACTTATTGAGCAATTTATGTGATGCATAAAAAACAATCACATATTCAGGTTGAAAACTATAGAGTTCGGACTCGGAATTAAATATTTGTAGCTCTATTTGGTTAAAGTCTGTCTCAAAAATGTCTAAATTTAATTGTAACTCATAGGCTAGACCTTTTAAAGCTTGATGTAAAAATTGTGTGGAGGTATCTCCTAACAAGGCGATTTTAACCTTTTTAAAGGCGCTAAAATCTTTCTTTAAATTTCTTTTTAACTCTGTAAAACTTCTCATGAAACTTTATCATTAATGTGCCTTTTATTACCTCCTGTTGCAAAAATGACACAAACATTTCACAAGTTTATTTTATTCAATCACACTAAAAGTTACCTTAACGCTAACTTTTCAATCACCTCAATTTTAATCTCTTTTCTTTAACCAATTATAAACTGCTGGCGCCAATTCTTTTTGTGAACGGCCTCCAACAAATACACCAATATGGCCACCTTGAAACTTATACAGTTCTTTATCTTTTGAGCCTACTGCGTCATTCAATGGAATGGTAGCACTTGGCGGAACTAAATGATCTTCTGTGGCATAAATATTAAGTAATGGCATGGTTAAGTTTTTTAAGTCAACTTTATGTTTACCAACTATTAATTTTCCTTTCAATAATTTGTTCCCTTGATATAAATCTTTCATAAACTGACGGAAACATTCACCGGCTTGGTCTGGGCTATCAGCAATCCATTTTTCCATGCGTAAAAAATTCAACAATTTATCTTTATCGTCCAATGAATTTACAAGGCCTGTATTTTTATTGATTTTCATCATTGGTTTCAACATTTCAAAACCTGTATTTAAAAATTCACCAGGTATCAAGCCATCGTAATTATCAACTAAAGCATCAAAATCCATATCCTTGCTCCAGCGGAACAATAAACCATCGTTTACACTAAAATCAATGGGTGTTACTAAGGTAATTAAGTTTTTTACTTTATGAGGATAAATGCTGCTGTAGATAGTACTCAACGTACCGCCCTGGCAAACACTCATGATGTTGAGGTTTTTAATTTTGTGATCGCTACAAATGTGGTTTACACAATTGTTGATGTACCCATTTACATAATCATCCATGCTCAAAAAACGATCTGCTTTGGTTGGATAACCCCAATCAATAACGTAAATATAAAGCCCCAAGTCCAATAAATTTTTAATGTAACTTCTGTCGCTTTGTAAATCCATCATGTTATAACGATTTACTAATGCATACACAATAAGTACAGGAGTTTTACATGTTGGAGGTGTTTCGCGATCATAACGATATAATTTTAATTTATCCTCGCTATAAACCAATGTTTTTGGTGTAGTACCAACTTCAACTTCATCTATCTGCGATAAAGTATTGTAGCTTTTCATTAATTTGGCTGTTGTATCAGCCATTTCTTGAATAATTTCACCTGGATTTATTTTCATAATATACGTTTTTACGGGTACAAATTTATAATAAAAAAGCCCATAGCAAAAAGACTATGGGCTTTAAATTTAAAAAGATTAAAAATTACTTTTTACGTGAAGTAGTTTTTTTAGCAACTTCTTCTTCTTCATCTAATTCAACAGTTGATGCTTTTACAGCAGCTAACTGAGCCTCTAAAGATTTTACTTTGTTCTTTAAATCGTGCATAGTTTGATAAACTTCATTCATGTCAGATTTAAATACAAAAGGATAAACAGCCATTTGTGATTCAAATTGTGTTTCTAAATCTTTCTTTATAGCTAAAGATAATGAAGTAACTTCAGCTTTTAGCGCAGAAAATTCTTCAGAGTTGAATAATTCAACGTAAGAACCTTCATTTAAGTTAACCCATTCCTGGAAAAACTTATTGAAGCTGGTGATCTCTGTTTGATTTTGGAATTTCTCAGTAACCATTTCCATTGTTTTCTCTACTGCTTTTTGACCTGTAGTAAGCATTAGATATTGCAATTGAGCATTTTTGATTTGATAGATGGCCATTTTATCCATTGTTTCAAAACTAGCCTGCATGTTTTCTTTTTCTTTTCCTGGAGCCATCACCTTAACAAAAGGAGCCATAGTTTTTTGCATGTTATCGCTCATTTGATTATACATGTTCATCATTTTTGTAGCATCTCCGTTAAATAATTGAGGAAAAGATTTCATCATGTTTTGCATGTTGTCCTGAAATTCTTTTGTCATGTTTTGAGAATTGCCAAACATGCTGTGTACTTGACTTGTATACATATCAAAAAACTCTTTCATATTATTTTGTGGCATCATACCTGCAAACATATTTTCCATGTTTTTCTTGTATTCAGCTGGATCCATCATTTTTTTGAAAGCATCCATGTTAAATTGGCCAGTTTGCATTGCCTTTTGAAAAGGAGCATAAAATTCTTGCATTTTCAACATTACATTTTGTGATTGAAACATTTGCTCAAACACATTTTTATTTAAACCACCCTTCATAGAGTTGCTTAAATTGTTGTAAGTGTTGTTCATGGTGTTCATCCAATTTTCATAGATACTTGTCCAAGCCTGGTTCATATTGCTAAAGTTTGCATTAACCTCACTTGCTGGCTTACCAAAGTTTGTTGCAGCATTCATCATGTTCTGATTTACATCAGTCATTTGTTTGAAGGCATTCATTTGATTGTTATACCAGTTTTTATAAAAATCTTCTATAGTAGAATTGGTTGTTTCAGTACTTTTTTCACCTTCTTTTTGCTCATCATTGTTTAAAGTGATGTTTCTGAAAATGCTCATTTGGTTATTCAACCACTCTTTATACAAATCAGAATTTTTTTCAAGGCTTGAACCGCTTAATGCTGCTTTTTGAGCTTTTTGTGCTGTTTCTACCCAGTTGTTAACGGCTTTTGAAGATGATTCTACCATCGCGTCCATTAAATTTTTTGTGTTTTTCATATTAAAGGGGGTTATAATTTTGCGCAAAGGTACTCTTTTTTCAATCAGAATAAAATAGAACATGTTAAAAAATTATTAATTAACAAATACTTGATAATCAGTACGTTTTAATCATTCGCAAGCCGCATTTTTACAATTGGAGTATTTTTAGTCATCAATTTTAGGCGAGTTTATGATTGTGACACTGAGAAAACATTCATTTTTGGCCATTTTTTAACATTTTGTGAGATTGATTACCATTGCTATAAACAACTTAGCTACTTTTGTGTATTATTATAAATAAATATCTTACTCATTGAAGGCAGTTATCATTGGAAGCGGCATAGCAGGTTTGGCCAGCGCAATAAGGTTAGCAAAGCAAGGATATACTATAGAAGTATTTGAAGCCAATGCATTTGTTGGAGGTAAGTTGTCTCAATTTAAATTGAATGGCTTTAGGTTTGATCGAGGTCCTTCTTTGTTTACCATGCCCACATTGGTTGAAGAATTATTTGAACTATGTGGCTTAAATCCCGGTATAGAATTTCCATATCTTAAATTGGAAGAATCTTGCCGCTATTTTTATGATGATGGAAAGGTTTTTAAAGCTTATCATAATCAACAGCATTTGGCTCAAGAAATAAAAAGCGTTTTTAATGTTGATGCTGATTTATTTATAAGACATTTAGAACGCAGTAAAGCAATGCATCATTATTTGAGCAAACTCTTTATGGAGCGTTCGTTGCACAAGGCAAAAAATTATTTAAATGTTGAAACAGCAGCAGCAATAGTCAATATGCCAAAACTTGGTTTATTTGATGTGTTAAATGATTATCACACCAAACACATTAAACATCCTCAATTGGTGCAATATTTTAATCGTTTTGCTACTTACAATGGTAGCAATCCTTTTCAGGCACCTGCCACTTTGCATATCATACCTCATTTAGAACATGGTATTGGTGCTTTTTTTCCTAAGCATGGGATGTATCAAATTACTGATAGTTTGTATCAATTAGCCTTAAAATTAGGGGTCAAATTTAATTTTAATACAGCAGTAAAAAGTATTTTAATAAACAACAAAAAAGTAATAGGCATTCAAACCGAAAAGGATCAAATAAAAGCTGATTTAGTGGTTTCTAACATGGATATTTATCATACTTATAAGAAATTACTACCGCAAGAAAAACACCCTGAACATCTTTTAAAACAAGAGAAGTCAAGCTCTGCGCTCATCTTTTACTGGGGAATAAATACCTTTTTCGAACAATTAAATTTGCACAATATACTTTTTAGCAACGATTATAAGCGTGAGTTTGAGGGTATTTCAGGTGCAAAAGCATTGTATGATGATCCTACCGTGTATATTAACATTACTTCAAAATATTGTAAAACCGATGCTCCTCAAGGCATGGAAAATTGGTTTGTGATGGTGAATGTACCCAACGATAATGGTCAGCCCTGGGAACAACTGGTAGCTACTTGCAGAGCCAATATCATCAAAAAAATAAATAAAATTTTAAAGGTAGATATTTCAAAACATATTATTGAAGAGGCCAATTGGACGCCACCTGGTATCGAACAATTAACATCTTCTTATAAAGGTGCTTTATACGGGAATGCAAGCAATAATAAAATGGCAGCATTTTTAAGACATCGCAATCAAAGTAAAGATTTTAAAAATTTATTCTTTTGTGGCGGCAGCGTGCATCCAGGCGGTGGTATACCTTTATGTTTACTCTCGGCAAAAATAGTAGCCGATTTAGTGAAAGAAAGATTCAATTAGCTGATTGTTTGATTAGCTAATTAGCTGATGAATTTATGCCGATGTCCCTAAGACCCGAAGCTTCGGGTCGGGACGGCAGTTAATGATTTTTTTCACAACATTACATTTTCAAATTTTCAAATTTTCAAATTGAATTGTCACATTGCTTAATTGTCACATTGGCACATTGTCTTCAACCAATTTCTTCAAAAGTGTCTTCATACCATTCACCGCAGTAGCTTGTATTGAAATAATATTTTCAATATGACTCACATTTGGAATACTGGGATCAATAATAAATTTTGGACATGCAATTGGAGCATATTCCAATAAACTGGCGGCAGGATACACTACTAATGAAGAGCCAATCACCACAAAAATATCTGCCTTGGAAGCTACCCTGCAAGCTATATCCATCATCGGCACTGCCTCACCAAACCAAACAATATTTGGCCTTAACTGACTTCCTTTTTCGCAGGTATCATTCAAATTTAAATTCGGACCATCAATATCATAAATTAAACTGGGGTCAAATGTACTGCGGCTTTTCATAATTTCGCCATGTAAATGCAACACATTTTTACTGCCTGCACGCTCGTGTAAGTTATCAATGTTTTGTGTAATAATGCTTACCTTAAATTGCTTTTCTAATTTTGCTAAAGCTTTGTGCGCAGCATTTGGTTTAGCGTGTATGCATTGTGCCCTGCGTTGATTATAAAAATCTAATACTAAGGCTTTATCTCTTTGCCAAGCTTGTGGTGTTGCAACATCTTCAATGCGGTAATTTTCCCACAGTCCATCACTATCTCTAAAGGTCTTAATTCCACTTTCGGCACTCATGCCAGCGCCCGTAAAAACAACTAAATGCTTCATCTTTTTTTATGCTAATATAATAATAAATGGTGCACAAAACATATTGAGGAGAAATTTGTTGATCAGTTAAATTACCGCGCTAATTGAAGATTATATTCAATTTAACACAATGAAACTTAACTTAAAATTAACTTTTGTTATCAATAGGAAACTATTTAATTCAAAATAGTTTCCATAGTTTTGCGCCCAGATTTTTTTTATATGAATAAAGTATTTCAAATTTTTATTTTTCTACTTTTTATAAGTGGAACTTTAGCTGCTCAACAAAAATATACCATTAGTGGACATGTTAAAGATGCCCTTTCTGGCGAAGATATTATTGGTGCCAGCATTTTTGCACAAGAAGCCAAGTTAAGTGTGGGGGCCAACATTTATGGATTTTATTCATTAACCTTACCCGAGGGCAAGCACACAATCGTTGTAAGTAATCTTGGCTTTAATAGTTATACCAAGGTGCTTGAATTAAACAAAAATATCGTTCTAGATGTGAACCTAGAGACCAAAAGTGAACAATTGAAGGAAGTAATGATTACCTCCGAAAAATCTGATGCCAATGTTAAAGACATACAAATGAGTGTGGCAAAACTTGACATAAAAACCATACAAAAAGTACCTGCATTTTTAGGTGAAGTAGATTTGGTAAAAGTAATACAATTATTGCCTGGTGTTACTACAGTTGGTGAAGGTGCTTCTGGGTTTAATGTAAGAGGTGGCAGTATCGATCAAAATTTAGTGTTACTTGATGATGCCCCCGTATATAATTCATCTCATTTATTTGGTTTCTTTTCGGTGTTTAATCCCGATGCAGTTAAGGATGTAAAGCTATACAAAGGTGGTATTCCTGCGCAGTATGGTGGAAGATTGTCGTCATTATTAGATGTGCGTTTAAAAGATGGTAACAATAAATCTTATCATGTGGATGGTGGATTGGGTTTGCTTTTCAGCAGACTAAGTATTGAGGGGCCATTGGTAAAAGATAAATCATCTTTTATAATTGCAGCCAGAAGAAGTTATTTTGATGTGTTTTTCCCGTTTTCTAAAAATAAAGATATCAAAGATGCGAAGGCTTATTTTTATGATTTAACAGTGAAATTAAATTACATACTTAACGATAAAAATAGAATATACTTGTCTGGTTACTTTGGCAGAGATGCTTTTGCTATTGGGAAGCCCGAGTTCGGTTTTAATTGGGGTAATTCCACGGGTAGCTTTAGATGGAATCATGTATACAATAGCAAATTGTTTAGTAATGTTTCTTTAATTTATAGTAATTACGATTATCAAATTGGCGTTGGTAATGATTATGATGGTTTTAACTGGAAATCAAGAATCATCAACTACAGCGTCAAACCAGAATTTACCTATTATTTAAACCCAAAAAATACCATCACTTTTGGAGCTACAAGCACCTATTATAACTTTGATCCAGGCAAATTAATTTTTTATAGTAAAGGCGAAAAAAGAGAATTAGGTTCAGATCCAAAATTTACCCTGGAAAATGCGCTATATGCCGGTAACGAACAAATCATCAATGGCCGAATTTCGGTACAGTATGGGGTTAGATTCTCAAATTTTAATTTTGTAGGAAAAGGCACAGCTTACTATTTTAACGATACTGTTCCAAATGTGCGCAGAGATACAATAGGCTCCAAGTATTATTCAAACTTAGAAGTAATTAAATCTTACAATAATTTAGAACCACGTTTGAGTGTTAAGTTTGATATTACAGATCAATCATCCATCAAAGCGAGTTACAATCGTACAACTCAAAATTTACACCTTATCTCAAACACTGCTGCCAGCACACCATTAGATGTATGGGTGCCCAGTACCAATAATATAAAACCTCAATTGGCCGATCAGGTAGCATTAGGTTATTTTAAAAACTTTAGAGAAGATAATATGTACGAAACTTCTTTAGAGGTTTATTATAAAGAAATGCAAAATCAGGTTGATTATATTGATGGCGCAAACTTGTTATTAAATAACCTGCTAGAAGGCGAATTAATGAATGGGAAGGGCCGCGCCTATGGATTAGAATTATTCTTGAAGAAAGCAAAAGGAGATTTTACAGGTTGGTTAAGCTATACGCTGGCTCGTTCAGAAAGATTGGTGAATGGCATCAACAATAGCGAATGGTATCCAAATCGTTTTGATAAATTACATAATTTAAATTTAGTAGGAATGTATACCTTAAATAAAAGGGTTGAGTTTGGAAGTACTTTTGTTTTTGGAACAGGCACACCAACCACTTTCCCAACCAATCGTATCGAATATCAAGGTTATGTGATTCCTCACAATGTAAATGGTTACCGTAATAATGCAAGAATACCTGCTTATCACAGATTAGATATTTCCGCCACATTTCATTTAAAAGATAAAAAGTCAGGAAAGTATAAACACAATATTGTTGTCTCTGCTTATAACGTATATGCGCGCAAAAATCCTTTCAGCATTTACTTTAGAGGCAATGAAAATAATCCAACAGTTACACAAGCAATACAATTTTCAGTAGTAGGAAACATTATTCCTTCTGTTGCTTACAATTTTAAATTTTAATGATCATGAAAAAATTAAACCCATACTTACCTATTTTACTATTCATTTTATCTATAGCTTTTTATTCTTGCGAAAAAGTAATTGATGTTGAATTAGAAGAAGGAGAATCTCAACTGGTAGTGGATGCATTTATCACTTTTTATGATAGTGCG
>JBILPB010000052.1:0-19099 GCA_044374175.1 Bacteroidia bacterium
ATGGACTGAGCCGCGGAATGGAAGTAGTAGCGCTTGGAGCACCTATTACCATGCCAACTGGTGATAAAGTTAAAGGCCGCTTGTTTAATGTGGTTGGTGAAGCAATTGATGGTATTGATACCGTTTCAAATGCTGGTGGTTACCCAATTCACCGTCCTTCACCTAAATTCGAAGATTTATCAACTGCAACCGAAGTATTATTTACTGGTATTAAAGTAATCGATTTATTAGAGCCTTATGCCAAAGGTGGTAAAATTGGATTATTTGGTGGTGCTGGGGTAGGTAAAACAGTATTGATCATGGAGTTGGTAAACAACATTGCAAAAGCATATTCTGGTTTATCAGTATTTGCTGGTGTTGGTGAGCGCACCCGTGAAGGAAATGACTTATTGCGTGAGTTCATTGAATCAGACGTTATTAAATATGGCGATGAGTTTAAACATAGCATGGAAAAAGGCGGATGGGACTTATCTAAAGTAGATAAAAATGCTTTAAAAGAATCTAAAGCTGCACTTGTATTTGGACAGATGAATGAGCCTCCGGGAGCACGTGCTCGTGTGGCCCTTTCAGGTTTAACTATGGCTGAGTATTTTAGAGATGGTGATGACCAGGGTGGTGGACGTGATATCCTTTTCTTTATTGATAATATCTTCCGTTTTACCCAGGCTGGTGCTGAGGTTTCGGCTCTATTAGGTCGTATGCCTTCTGCAGTAGGTTACCAACCAACCCTTTCAACAGAAATGGGTGCCATGCAAGAACGTATTACTTCAACTAAGCGTGGTTCTATTACATCAGTACAAGCGGTTTATGTACCTGCCGATGACTTAACCGATCCAGCGCCTGCTACTACATTTGCGCATTTGGATGCTACAACGGTATTAAGTCGTAAAATTGCTGAGTTAGGTATTTATCCTGCGGTAGATCCATTAGATTCTACTTCTCGTATCTTAACACCAACAGTTTTAGGCGATGCACATTACAATACAGCGCAACGTGTAAAAGAAATATTACAACGTTACAAAGAATTGCAAGATATTATTGCCATCCTAGGTTTAGATGAACTTTCTGAAGAAGATAAATTGGTAGTTCACCGTGCAAGACGTGTACAACGTTTCTTGTCACAACCTTTCCACGTAGCTGAGCAGTTTACCGGATTAAAAGGAGTATTAGTGCCTATCGAAGAAACCATCAAAGGCTTTAACATGATTATGGATGGCGAAGTGGATGAATATCCAGAAGCAGCATTCAACCTAGTTGGAACCATTGAAGAAGCTATCGAAAAAGGAAAGAAAATAATGGCCGAAGCCAAGTAATATTCGCTTAAATCATAAAATAAAACAGCATGTTTTTAGAAATAATAAGTCCTGATAAAAAGTTGTTTGAAGGCGAAATTAAATCGGTTTCATTACCGGGTAGCGATGGTTCATTGGGTATTTTAAATAACCATGCCCCTATGATTAGCGCTTTAAAAGCTGGAAAAGTAAAAATTACCGACAATGCAGGTACACAAACCTTTACCATTAAAGGTGGTGTGGTGGAAGTACTAAAAAATAAAGTAATAGTATTGGCAGAGTAAAAGCTAATTAGAATAAAATTAAACGCCTCAGCATTCATTTGTTGGGGCGTTTTTTTTAACCTTTATTATTTTAAATTATCATAGCAATTGCGAGGCTGAACTTCGTTTTAAAAAAAAGAATACATTAAGCATTATTTAGTTTTAGGCCATAGTGAAACTTTTGATTAAGATTTTATTTTTTTTACTGATATTGATTGTTAACACCATCAACAGGCCATGTTTTGCCCTTCCTAAAATTCCTTTTTCAATTTCAATAAGAGATTTGGAGACACAAAAAAAATTAAAGAATGTATATTTTGAAATTATTGAAGAAGAAAAAGGTAAAAAAGCCTTTCCTTCTGAATTGATAAACGACAATCCTGTAATAGTAAATTTGGAGCCTGAGCATGTTTATACAGCAACCATATTTAAATTGGGCTATGTCAAAGAAATACTTACCATAAGCACAATTAATCTTTCGAAAACCAAACAATTAAAGAGTGAATACAAAATTGAAATTTTAGGTGAGATTTTTGAACGCTTAAAAGATGAAGATTACAGTATTTTTGAAAAATCATTTGGGATTATAAAATTTAACAGTTCTATTAATGATTTTGTTTGGGACCCTAATGAGTTAATTCAAAAGAAAGAAGAAGAACTTAAAGATTTTAGAAAAAAGGCTCGAAGGAATAATACCAATTTGGTCAGTAGACCAATAAAAAAACAGTCAATACTTCACCAAAAGATGTTGACCCTAGTCAAACTGAGGTGAATGCTTTACCTAAAAATAGAATGGTTCAAAAAGAACCTGAAACACTTGATGAGCCGATTGAAGTATCATCGGTAGAAACTAAGAAGGACTCCATTAACCATGGTGAAGTGATAAGCACCAAAATAACCTTTGTTAATGGAAAATTTACCGAATATAAAATGATTACCTTCGACTGGGGCCCTGCGTATTTCAAAAAAGATGATATGGATATTCCCAAAAACATTTACAATTTAATGAAAGAGAAATACAAATTTTAGGCCCGTCAGTATTTTTTTTTTGAATGCTATTTATCCCATTTTCTCGCTCGTGGTTACTCGAATGTAGGCCCTAAGCTGAAGCACTGCCACCTGCGCTGTGCTTGGTGTCGATAAGGTTACTCGTTACTCGAATGTATCTTTTAAAACTTATGCTTCAGGAAATTAATATCTTTGTTAAGCGATTAGATAAATACAAAACAATTCATAGCAGATTATATTTTTAATCAGAACTAATGCACAAAGTCTAATAAAAATTATAAAGTTTTGAGTTATGATAGAAATTATAGTAAAAGTGCCGTCACTAAGCCCAACCTTAAAATGGCAACGCGTCAGCTTAGCATCTACCTAGGGGTTGAAATTCTTTACTATATTCACCTCATTAAAACAGGGTAAATGAGCAAAAAAGCTATATTCAGTATTCTATTTTTGTTGACTTTGCAATTTGCAAATGCGCAGTATCCTGTAATAAATAATAACAGGCCGCGCATCTATGCCGACTCTGCAAGAATTAATTGGTTGCAAAATAATATTCTTATTCCAGGCGACTGCCAAACCACTTTTAACAATATTGTAACTGCTTACAATGGCTGGTGGATCAATGATCCACAATTGTACTTACTTGGCAATGATTCTTCCTTGTGGACCTGGGATTGGAACTCACAGTGGGCCGATGACCAAGCACAATTGACCTTACTTATTTTTAAACTTACCAATGATACGCTTGAGTTAAAAAGATGTAGGTTTATTGCGGATCAGGTAATAAATGCCATAAACACAAGCGATTTTAGCACAATGGCATGGTATCCCAAAGAGGATTTATTGCGCAAAATGAGCGCGGCTGGTGATCTTTTTCTTGATTGGTGTTACAACGACTTTCCAATCTCGCTAAGAGATTCATTAACGCAATCCTTGTTCAGGATGAATAGAGAATTTATGAATACCTATATTTATTCCAGCGCAGGTAACAGCTATGTTTCAAGTCATAATACCTGGAATAATATTTATTGTAATCAAAATGCCTTGGTATTAAACCAGGCAGCTGGATTAACCCTTTTACAGCAAGACACTGTGCAGCAATGGTTTCAGGATGTTTACGACAAACATATCAATGGATTTATTCCTTGTTGGACCCATTATAGAGACAATGATGGGGGCTGGAATTGGGGCGCAGCCTATGCTATGTGGTCACTCACCGATCAGTTTCAATTGTTTGAAAACATGCGCGTGGGCACTGATAAAAACTTTTATACCGATTTACCTTGGGTACAAAACAGTATCAATCAATACATCTATTTTATTCAACCCAATGATAAATGTATACACCTTGGAGATGGAGAAACAAGGCTTATTCCTGACAGAGTGATGTATTTACATGCCAGAATTTTCAACGATCCGCGCAGTTTATGGATGGCGCAGTATTATTCGCAGCCGGCATTTACGCCAAATACGATGGACAAATTCACTAAACTTTTGTACAAAGATTTTAATATGCCTTCGGTTACTCAACCATTCAATCCTTTAAACTGGTGGTCAGATAAAGTTGGATTGGCGGTAAGTCGTTCATCATGGAGCAGTAATAGTACCATGCTCACCTTTTTTAATTCTCCCAGCAAAAGAGCTGCGCATGAACATCGAGATAATAATTCATTTACAATATTTAAGAATAAGCCATTACTTATTGATGCGGGTTATTATGATACTTATGGTGGCTCTCATTACCATAATTATTATCAAAGAACCATTGCTCACAATACTATTTGCGTGTACGATTCAACCGATGTGTTTAACTCCTTTGGGAGTGTTGCATCCAACGATGGTGGCCAAATAGAATCAAATGCCTTACAAAATTATAATGAAATTTTTCTGCCTCAAAATCAACGTGGAACCTGGATTAAATACGCTACTGGAAATAACTATACTTATCACATTGCTGATGCGCAATTATCATACGATACGGCCAAGTTAGACTTTTTTAGAAGAAGATTATTGTATCTTAATCCAAATAAAGTAATGGTGCTTGACCATGTGCATTTAAAAAATATTTCTACCAATCAACGCGATATCAAATGGATTGCGCATTTTGTAAATCAGCCTGCGATAAGCGGAAGCATTGTAAACACCCAAGTGGCAGGGCATATTGAAACATACAATGGAAAAGATTATACTTCTACCAATGGCAATGGAAATATGGCAATCAGAACACTATTGCCTGGCGCTACAAACACCACACGCATTGGTGGAGCAGGTTATGAATATTGGGTAGATGGCGTAAATTATCCTCCATTGTCAATACCTGACACTAACGCCTATACGCCCGGCAGTTGGAGGATTGAAGTAAGACCGAATACAATTACAGATTCAGTCGTTTTTTTGCATACCATTAACCTTGGGGAGAATAATACTATAGCGCTTGCCGGTGGATTGGCTTTAAGCAACAACACTTCGGTTGGGGCCGATTGGAATGATACTTTGTTTTATTTCGCTGCCAATGGCGATACGGGGATTGTTTATCATGTTTTTAATCAAATTAGTGGCGGCAGAACAGTTACTGTTTTTGCTGCAGATTTAATGGTAGGTACTTATGCTGTAAAAGTAAATGGTATAACTGTAACAACAGTAAACACCGATGTGAATGGTATTTTGCAGACATCATTATTACTTCCAAACGGGAGTCACACCGTTGAAATTACTCAGTTGCCTACTAACACTTCTTTATTTGTTAATGATGGTATAGTTCAGGTTTTTCCCAATCCAACCACAAATGAATTAAATTTTCCAATGTTGTCGGCCAGTCACAAAAACGAAATTGAAATTTATAATTCAACTGGTCAATTGATGATGCAAACATCCAATACACAAAAATTAAATGTTTCATTTTTAAGCAAAGGTGTTTATAGACTAAAAGTTAATGCCGATAACAAGCAATACCATGCAAATTTTATAAAGGAATAATTGAATTGAAGTTAACTCACTGCTTTATACAATCAATGAGCTTCTATTAGATTTATGAATGTAAAGTAATTTACCTCGCTTATTTTTATCTGCATAAGTACTAAAGCCTCAAGACGTCATTGGTAATAATGAATTCGTTAAATTTATTCTATATTTTATGTTGAAACGTGTCGGTAAAACGCAGCAATAGCAGTCATTGAAGTGCATGGAATGTATAACCAATTCATTTAGTAGAATATTTGGCAAATGCGATCAATGATCTGCGGTGGCATCTTAGCCTACTAGTGCTTTGATGCCAATTGCCTTGTTTTATCGATTCCACAGATTTTTTTGCTTACTAGTGTCTGTTTTTTATGGAGTTCGTGGGCTCGCTTTGCTCGGCTGCTTACTTTTTTTTCGTAAAAAAAGTGAGTTTTGCCAGCACTAAATCTATTTAGAACCTCCTTATTTATGCCGAAGCCTCGGCAGTAAAATGATGCCGAAACTTCGGCAGGAAACTAATCTCAATTAGAATGTAAACGATATATTTGATTTTAACTAAAATTAATTTCACGGCTGCAAAAACGGATTAACAGATAAATTTATATTTCATTTCGCAGCAATATATATTTAAATATATTTTAGATTTGCCCAATAGAATTTTTACAGGAACAATCATTTACAGGCTTGTAAAAAGCATCGTTTTATTCAAATAAATCACTTGTGTAAATTCACTTCAAACCAATAATGATCAAGAATAAATCAGTATATTTTTATTGTTTAGAACTAGGTACCAGTAACAAACCTGCTTATCAATTTCAATCTATTTCTTTGGCGCAAGGCCTAAAAAAATTGGGCTTTACCATATATTCAAATACCAATTACTGGAGAACAAGTGTCAATCAGGAAGAATATTTGTTTAATCATCATAGCGATGTAAATTCGTTTGATTGCAATATTATTGTGGTGCCTTGCCAATGGATGATTTATGGCAAGAAGTTGCCTTTAAGTGAATTAAAACAAGCAAAAAACAGCATCAAGGTAATGTTAGATGTGTGCGATGGATTATTTACACCCGCCTTTGATGAGGATTGCCGTATTTTTGATTTGATTTTAAAACAAAAAACAAAAGGAATTCAATATCCCGAAAATTGTAAATATCCCTGGATTTTTGGCCTCACCGAAGAACTCCTAGAAGCTACGGCCATCAGTCCTGATTTTGAAAACCGTAAAAAATCAGTGGCAGTTAATTTTCGACACAAACATTCAATCCGGGAACTTTCAAAAAAGAATATCATAGAAAAAATTGGTACCGCTTTTGAAATTGATGATTCCTACGAAAAACTGGATTTTTCGTACAATGCGCTAAACACCAAAACCTTTAAAGATAAGCAAGATTTGTTCTTCATTCAGTCGGGTGGCAGGCATTACAGCAAATACCTCGAAAGGCTTAAAAATGGGATGTGCTGTGCCACTTTTGGCGGCATTTTTATGTTGGGAAATCATAAAGAAAACAATAAATTATACCATACGCTTGCTAATTATTTCATTACTGGTAGGGCAGGAGGTAAAATTTCAAATAGTTTAAGTGCAATGTCGTTGCAAATAGGGCATACCTATCACCTTTACCAATGGGACAGTTGGCGTTTTTGGGAATCCTTAGGATGCGGGTGTGTTACCTTTCACCTCGATTTTGATATTTATGGCGTGCAGTTACCCGTAATGCCCATCAATTGGGAAAATTACATTGGTTTTGATTTGCTTAAACCTAAGGCAAGTATTGATCGATTAATGTCTTTGAGTGTGGCTGAGTTGGAGCAAATTGGTTTAAATGGAAAAAAATGGGCCTTGGAGCATTATGCACCCGTGCCTGTGGCAAAAACATTTTTATCTTATTTGGGGGCGTAATTTTTTAGTAAGATTATGCGGCTCAATTCAGATAAAGCATTTAAAAAAATCCCCATGTAGGCGCTAAGATGAAGCTAAGTCATGTGCGCTGGGCTTAGTGCCGGCATTTACTTAAATATTTCATTTAATACTAATCCCCATGTGGGCGCTAAGATGAAGCTTAGCCATGTGCGCTGGGCTTAGTGCCGGTATTAATACTTAAATGTTTCTTTTATTACTAAATCTTTAAGAGATTCATATCTTTGTTACTATGTCAGAAAAATATAAAACAACTGAAGATGGATTGTATTTTGTTAGCTTTAGCATAGTTGGTTTTATGGATGTTTTTACAAGGAGAATATATCAAGAAATTTTGGTAGAAAGTTTTATTTTTTGTCAATTAGAGAAAAATCTTAAATTATATTGTTACTGCATAATGACCAGCCATGTTCATTTTATCGCTAGTTCAGATAACGGATCTTTATCGAATTTACTAAGAGATTTTAAATCCTTCACTGCAATTAAAGTTATGGATGCCATTTCAAATAATATACAAGAGAGCAGAAAGGAATGGTTACAAGCACAGTTTAAATATTATGGAAGTAATAGTCCACAAAAACAAATCAATCAATTTTGGAAACATGATAATCATCCATTTTACTTGTATAATACTAAAATGATTGAATAAAAAGTAAATTATATACATAACAATCCTGTGGAGGCAGGTTTTGTAAATTATGCTCATGAATGGAGACTGAGCAGTGCAAATGAACAAAGTCCAATTAAAGTTTTAAAGTTTTGAGGAATGATAGAGATTATAGTAATAAAGCCGGTACTATGCCCAACCTTAAAATGGCAACGCGTCAGCTTAGCACCTACAAGGGATAAAAATTAATACTAATTAGGTTTTAGTATAATTCGTTTCATCAGCCAACTTTTTCTTGATCTCTTCTATCCGCTTAAGCTTATTGGGTTGCCTTCTGCGTCTATTGGTTTCTGTAAAATATTGGTGTTTTTCAAGGAATGGAATCTGCATTTCATCCCATTGCCTATCGGTTTTTATTTTTCCAAAGGCAATCAGTTCTTTCTTTAATGATTCCGAAATTTCATAAAAATCTTCGCGTCCTAAATAATCCAAATCGGCATCACACATAATCATTTCTAAATGTGTATGCGGGTTTTGAGGTATTTCGGTAGCCATAATGATAGCATCTATAATATCTATCTGACGCTCTGTATAGCCATATTTTGGCAATACTTCACGGGCGTAGGTTACTCCTATCTTTTCATTTTTTACATATTCTTGCACAAAACCAGCATCATGAAAAAGGGCAGCCGTTTTTAGTAAAAATAAATCTTCTCCTTCTACACCTTCTTCCCTGGCAATTTCTTCGGCCGAATTGGTTACATCTATGGTATGATGAATGCCATGATAATAAAGCCCTTCAGGTAATTTTTCTGATAATAACTTAAGTATTCTCGATTCAGATTTTTTAAAGCTGAATTTATCAAGCAACAATTGAGAAAATTTCTCATTAAATAGGTCGTTAGGTGTCATGCCTGCTATATCTGATGAAAGTTCAGGTTTAATGCAATCCACAAAATACATCTCAATTTCTCCTTTATTTTTGGCAGCAATTTTTCCTCTATAAGTGCAAACGAAAAAATCTTTAACATATTCATAAGTAGCCTTTGTTATATTAACTTTACCCGCCTCTCCGCTGCTTTCAGTTCTACTTGCGGTATTTACCGTATCTCCCCAAATATCAAAAGCAAATTTAGTTTTTCCTATCACACCTGCAATAATTTCTCCGGTATTTATTCCTAATCTTAATTTCCAATCGTACCTTTTACCTTCAATTTCAATATGCGCATCACCCATAAAACGCTGTATTTCCAAGGCAGCAAGCACTGCTTCAATGGGATTGCTTTTGTTTCTTAAAGGTATACCTCCAGCACACATATACGAATCTCCAATTGTTTTGATGCGTTCCATGTTGTATTTCCCAACAATTTCATCAAATTTACTAAAATACTTGTCTAACTCATCAACCAATTGCTGAGGTCTCAATTTCTCGGCAATTTTGGTAAAGCCTTGAAAATCTGTAAACATTACAGTACATAAACTGTAATTCCTAGGTCTCGAAAAGCCTTTGTTGATAAGCTCCTCAGCAGTTTCTTTAGGTAAAATGCTATGTACTAAACTTTCTGTTTTCTTTTTCTGCTCTTCAATAATCGACTTTTGCGCTTCAATCTCTTCTTTTTGCTTCATCACTGTAGCAGTGCGCTCTCGTATTTGATTTTCAAGCAAACGCTTTTGTTTAACTACTCTGTTTAAACGCCCTCTATTGTAAAAATAAATGATAGCTGCAACTGCAATTAAAACTAAAAACCTAAACCACCATGTTTTCCAAAACGGTGGGGTTATCCTAATTTGAATAGTGGCTGCTGTCTTGCTCCAAACACCATCAGAATTAGAGCCTAGCACTTTAAAAACATATTCTCCAGGCTCTAAATTAGTATAATTGGCTTGGTTTTGAGCACCAACATAATTCCAATCTTCATCCAAACCTTCCATCATGTACTTAAACTCATTATTCTCGGAAGAAGAAAAATGCAAGGCTGAGAATTCGAAAGAAAAGAAATTCTGTTTGTACGATAGCACTATTTCATCAGCATAAGCAATACTTTTCTTCAATACTTTACTTTTATGCACTTCTACCGGCTGGTTAAATATCTTTAGTGCTGTGATAACAACCTTAGGCGCAATGGTATCATGTAAAATCTGATCAGGATAAAAAGCATTAAATCCTTCCACACCACCAAAAAATAATTCTCCTTTTGCCGATTTAAATGAAGCACCGCTATTAAATTCATTACTTTGTAAACCATCATTTTCGTAGTAATTAGTAATGGTTGAATCGCTCAAGTGAAGCTTAATCAATCCATTGTTGGTACTACCCCACAACACATCTTTATTTTCATTTAAAATACTGTAAATTGTACTATTCTGTATGCCTGCAAAATAGGTACACCTATTTACTTTACCTGAGTTAATATCTAATTGGTTTAAGCCACCACCATAGGTACCAAGCCACAAACTACCTTTATTTGTTTGCGTAATGCTTAAAATATTGTTATTGCTCAGCGTGTTTTCATCTTCCTGGTTCGACAAATATTTTACAAAATAAATCTTGTCAGTTATTCCTTTGGTTTCTTTTATGTAATCAACCCTGTTTAATCCTCCGCCATTGGTTCCTATCCAAATAGTGCCATTCAAATCTTCATAAATTGTTCTGATGTCATTGTTGGAAATAGACAATTTAGAATTGTTGTTATTCACATAATACTCCATCCTCCGATCTTTAAGTATTATTTTAACAAGCCCTTCCTTAGTGCCAACCCATAAATTATTTTTGGAGTCAAGGGTAGTACATAAAATAAATTTCTCTCTTAAACAATCATTTTGCTTGCCATTTAATTTAAAGGGAACAATTTTATGATTCTCAATCTGATATTCAAATAACCCTCGTTCACAACCAACAATGAGTGTATTGGCGCTTAGCCTTTGTATGCATGTTACAGCAGTAGCTGCCGACTTCATTGTGGATGGCATTTCAATGGTAAAACTGGCACCTGTTTCTCTATCAAATACCGTTAAACCTGCATCACTTCCAACATAAAAAATGTTGCTGTTAACATCATCATAAATACTCCAAACATTGTTGGTAGCATTGGTTAAATTAAAATTTATACGTGGGGTAAATAATTTAAATTTATTCTGAATTCTGTCAAATTTATTGATGCCAGATTCTGTGCCAACCCACATGGTTCCTGTCTTATCTTCATAAATGCAATTAACTTTGTTGCCATTAATCCCTTTTTTATTTTCAGGAGAATATTGAAAACGTGCAAAATTATTAGGCTTGTTATTGTACTTATTTAAACCCCCAAAGGTGGCTAACCAAATGGTCCCAGAATGATCTTTATAAATGTCTTTTATTACGTTATTGCTAATACTATTGGGTTTTAGCGCATCGTTTTGTAATGTTTCTGTAATGCCTGTTTTTTTCTCAAAAATATTCAATCCATTGTCTGTTCCTAACCAAAGGTGTGCATCATCTGATTCAAAGATGGAGAATACACAGTTGCTTTTAAGGTTGTATTGTTTAGAGTGCTTATTTTTTACATCGTAAGCAATAATGCCTAAATTATTAGTGGCAATCCACAAGGTTTGTGCAGCATCAATAAACATGGATTGTACAATGGCGCTCTGCAAATTTTGTTGCAGTGCAAGACCTTCAAGTTTTGGATTTCTATCCTTAATGTTTAACCAATAAATGCCATTGTTGGCGGTAGCTGCATAAAGTATGTTATTGTAAATTAAAACAGAAGTAAATTTTTGCTTTAGTTCGCTTCCTTTGCCTTTAAGCTGGTACAAAGTAAATTTTTCTGAAACAGGGTCAAACATGTTCAATCCCTTATCAGTAGCAATCCAAATATTTCCTTGTTCGTCAACTACAAGATCATGAATGTAATTGTTGGAAATGGAATTGTTTTCTTTAGGATAATTTTTATAAACTATAAAATGATAACCATCATATTTATTTAAGCCATCTTGAGTGCCAAACCACATAAAACCTTCCTTGTCCTGCACCACACAGTTTACATAACTTTGAGAAAGACCCTCTCGCAAACCTAAATGATCGAAACTAAAATTGTTTTTTTGAGCGTATAAAAACGAGTGCCCAAAAACGAAAGCAAAAAGGATTAAAAACCTGTTAATATTTAATTTGTTTTGATTCAAATCGTCAATGCTTTAACACGATTATAATGGAATATTGCCATGCTTTTTACGTGGCATGTTATCAACCTTGTTTTTTAACATTTTAAAGGCCGTTATCAATTTATCTCTTGTGTCTTCAGGCATAATAACTTCATCAATATAGCCTCTTTCGGCTGCGCGATAAGGGTTTGCGAAATGCTCTATATATTCTATTTCTTTTTCCTTCAACTTTGCGCCAGGATCTGTAGCTGCCGAAATTTCTGATTTAAAAATTATTTCTGCAGCACCTTTTGCACCCATCACAGCAATTTCAGCAGTTGGCCAGGCATAATTCATATCGGCACCTATGTGCTTGCTATTCATTACATCATAAGCTCCACCATAAGCTTTTCTTGTAATTACTGTAATGCGAGGCACTGTAGCTTCACAAAAAGCATACAATAATTTAGCACCATTGGTAATAATGCCATTCCACTCTTGATCTGTACCAGGTAAGAATCCGGGAACATCTTCAAAAACTAACAATGGAATATTAAACGAATCGCAAAATCTTACAAATCTTGCCGCCTTATTAGATGATTTTATATCGAGTACACCGGCTAAAAATGCGGGCTGATTAGCCACAATACCTATGCTTTTGCCTCCCAAGCGCGCAAAGCCCACAACTATATTTTCGGCAAAGTTTTTATGCACTTCTAAAAACGAACCTGTATCTATAACCTCTTCTATAAGCTCACGCATATCGTAAGGTTGATTGGCATTTTCAGGGATTAAGCTGTTCAACTTTGGACGTTTTTCATTGCCCATTTCATAAGCAATAGCAGGCGCCTCTTCCTCACAGTTTTGAGGCATATAACTCAATAGCGCTTTAATGTTATTGATACATTCAATTTCATTGGCACACGAAAAATGAGTCACGCCCGACTTGGTGCTGTGTGTAGATGCACCTCCTAATTCTTCACTGCTAACTTCTTCATGCGTTACTGTTTTTACCACATTAGGGCCAGTTACAAACATGTACGAAGTATTTTCTACCATCATAATAAAATCAGTAATGGCAGGAGAATAAACAGCACCACCTGCACATGGACCCATAATGGCCGACAACTGAGGGATGACTCCCGAAGCTCTTGTATTTCTGTAGAAAATATCAGCATAGCCTCCAAGCGATACCACTCCTTCTTGAATACGTGCGCCACCACTGTCGTTTAAACCAATTACCGGTGCACCATTTTGCATGGCTAAATCCATAATTCTACATATTTTTTCAGCATGGGTTTCACTTAATGATCCTCCAAAAACTGTAAAATCTTGAGAAAATACGTACACCAAACGACCATGAATAGTTCCATAACCCGTAACAACACCATCGCCCAAATACTTTTCTCGCTCTAAGCCAAATTCATTAGAACGATGTGTAACCATCATCCCAATTTCCTGGAAGGAACCTTCATCCATTAAAAAATGCAAGCGTTCTCTTGCTGTTAATTTCCCTTTTTTGTGCTGCGATGCGATACGTGTTTCGCCTCCACCTAGTTGAGCCTCTTTTATTTTTTGCTGAAGTAAATCAGTTGCTTTAGTCATATTCAATATTAAATTATTTACAAACTTAAATTAATTTTAGGTAAATTAAAATCAAAGTTCTTTTATACTTGTTTACCTTATTCTAATTCCCAAATAATGAGCACTTCATCATTCAATTCAATATCATTGGGTGTAAATCCTTGCATGGCGCCCTGTCCGCTATCTTCGGCCAGCATCATTCGGCTGTTTTTGGCCATGGGATAAGGCTCAAAATTAGCGGCATTGCCATAATCAATTGCTTTTATTCCTTTTATTTTTACACCTGCCTCTGTAATTAAATTATTGGCTTTTATTTTGGCATCTTTTACGGCCAGTTTAATCAAAGTTGCTTCCGATTGTTTCATTAAGGTATCTGATAACATAAAGTTGAAATGCATGTTGTAATCTGCTTTGCTATCAGAAAAGGTATTTAAAATTTTAGCCACTTTTTCTTTACTATACATAAACTTTACTTGCAAACTTTGTGTGGCAAAATAACCACTGTCTTTGCTACTTCCTCTGCGATATACCGAATGTTTGTTCAACTGAAAATTGATGGTTTTAATATCCTTTTCATTCAGTCCTGAGGCTACAATTTGTTTAATCAACTCTTTGGTTTTTTTCTCTAAGCCAAGCATCGCCTGGTTTACATCCAATCCAATAAAGTTTGCATTTAAATTTAACATGCCCTCATCGGGCTGCACTTTTAATTTTGAAACGCCTTTAACACTCAAACTTGAAACATTTTTTTTATCTTGAGCATATAGCAACATTGATTGTATCACCAATAAAATTGTAATTATTTTTTTCATTGTTTTCTTATATTATTTTGATTATTTATTTTCATAAGTATTACGACCAAATCTAAATCTAAGGCCTATTCCGGGTACTATGCTTATACCTTTAAATGAAACAGTATTACCATCAAGCAATTGATAATTTCCGTAATTCTGATAATACATAGACAAAGTGGGAAGCAAAAATACATGTTTATAGCCTACTTTGGCACTGATAAAAAAACCATAAGACATATATCTTTGCCGAAAGTTTTGTGGTTCAAGTTTTGTTTTATTTAAATTATAGATATCAACAGGACTCGTAGAATAATTAATGATTGAATAATTTGCTGCCAAGCCGCATGAAAGCGATCCGTATTCCTCTTCATTTCCTAAAGAGTAACTAAATAACAAAGGCATTAAAAAATCTTTCCTGTTAAATGTATAACCCAACCTGTCTTGCAAATAAGATAAAACCGAAGGCAATGATTGACTTTGAGCCGAAAATTGCAATCCAATACTGCCATATAAGCGTTCTTCTGTTTTGTCCTCTATATTTCCTGTTGGGCCTATAAATTGAAATTGAGTTTCTACACATTTGGCATTTCCGGTAATCTTTGCACCGATATCTAACCGTTTTATAAGTCCATATTTGATATATAGTTCATTCCCGCCACCCATGGGATCAAGTTGATAGGCAATCGCAGCTTTGTTTATGTTTACAAAGGTTTCATCAAATTTTATACTGTCTTGGCTCGATAGTGCTTCAATATTATCAACCAGTAAATTTTTAACAGATGATGCAGCTTGTGTAGAAATGTTGTAAGAAGCATGGTAACCTGCCACAAAATTTCCTTTTGGTGTAACCTTGCCCGAATTAGAAATCACCCTTGGTGCAACGCATGACGACACAGTAAACACAGAAATTAAAATGAATAGGGCTTGTTTGATCATAGGCGTTTTTTGCTTAACAAAGAAATGAATTTAAAATGGAAAATAATCACATTGTTTATCCTTGAATCTAATAATTACCTTTGTGTAAAATTTAAATACCAAAATGAACAAGGATTTTAAGGGAGGAAAAAGAAAAGTTGTACTGGATCACAAAGTACTCACAAAAAATATTGCCGCAGTAATTCGTGATGTAATTAAGGAAGGAACCAATTTAGACAAAGCACTTGAAAAAGTGATGAAAGCCAATAAAAAATGGAATTTTAGAAATAGAACATACATTTACGAAACATGTAGCGATATGATTCGCTATTGGCGCCTAATTGCCACTGCTGCCGATGCCGACAAAAATTTTACGGATAGCCAATTCTATAGAATTTATGCCGCCTGGTTTGTGTTTAGAGATAAAGAATTACCCGGCTTGCCTGCTTTTAAAGAAGTTAACACCGATACCATTGAACAAAGGCTAAGAAAATACGAAAAAATTACAAAAATTAGAGAGTCTTATCCCGATTGGATGGATGAATTATGCAAACAACAATTGGGTGCAGCCTGGGAAAAAATGGCCATAGCGCTCAATCGCGAGCCTAAGATGATTTTAAGAGCCAACACCATTAAAACATCTGTAAAACAATTACAGGAAATACTAACGGAACATCAAATCGAAAACAATGTTGTTCCCTGGAGTCCTTATGCTGTAGAATTAGTTTTTAGAAGAAATGTGTTTCGTTTACCCGAGTTTAAAGAAGGTTTCTTTGAAGTGCAGGACAGCGCCTCACAAATGGTAGCCGACTTTTTACAAGTAAAACCTGGCATGCGCGTTATCGATGCCTGCGCTGGTACTGGTGGTAAAAGCATACACTTAGCTGCTTTAATGCAAAATAAAGGACGTTTAATTGCACTCGATAATAAAGCTTTTAAATTAGAAGAGCTTAAAAAAAGAGCTCGCAGAGCAGGCGTTTCCATCATAGAAACCAAAGAAATAGAAAGCACAAAAACAACTAAAAGATTAGCGAATACGGCAGATCGTTTGCTCTTAGATTTACCTTGCTCTGGCTTAGGTGTATTGCGCAGAAACCCAGATGCAAAATGGAAATTGCAGCCTCAAGAAATTACTAATCTTATTACACAGCAAAAAGAAATCATGGAGCGCTTTGCACCAACTGTAAAACCAGGTGGTAAAATGGTTTACGCCACATGTAGCATTTTACCCATGGAAGGCGAGGAGCAAATTAAATGGTTTATCGAAAAATACGGAGAGCAATGGATATTGGATGGTGAAAAAAGATATGCGCCCACACAGTTTGATGCCGATGGCTTTTATATGGCTTTGCTCACCAGGAAATAATATATGAACACAATTTAAAATTAGTTATTACTTATTAATGCTAAGTGGTTGGCTTCCTTGGTAAGTGGTTGGCGTCCTCGCCAACCATATTAAATAACCAAATTTACGTTTTATGTCCAAGGTTGCGTGTCCCGCCAAACTTACGTTTTTGGTAAGTGGTTGGCGTCCTCGCCAACCATGTTAAATAACCAAATTAATACCTACTTAATGTCAATTTTAGTGCTCTTTTTACACGTTAATAAACGTATTAACACACTTTTATAATTTGTATTTACTAATTGTACTATCTTTGAATTCAAAATTAATTATTAATCATCTCTAAATAAAAACACTATGGCTTTTGAATTACCTAAACTGGCTTATGCCTATAATGCGCTTGAACCAAATATCGATGCTAAAACAATGGAAATCCATCATACTAAACATCATCAGGCATACGTAAACAATGTAAATGCTGCCATTGCAGGAACAGATGCAGATAAGTTAAGCGTAGAAGAAATTTGTGCAAACATCTCTAAATACCCAATGGCCGTTAGAAACAATGGTGGTGGGCATTACAATCACTCCTTATTTTGGACCATCATGGGGCCTAACGGTGGTGGCGCTCCAAGTGGAGAACTGAATGATGCTATCAATGCAGCGTTTGGATCATTTGATAAACTAAAAGAAGATTTTAATAAGGCAGCCACTACAAGATTTGGTTCAGGCTGGGCTTGGTTAATTGTGCATAACGGTAAGTTAATGATTACTTCAACACCCAATCAAGACAATCCATTAATGGACATTGCAGAGGTTAAAGGCACACCAATTTTGGCTTTAGATGTTTGGGAACATGCCTATTATCTAAACTATCAAAACCGCAGACCAGACTATTGCACCGCCTTTTGGAATGTAATTAACTGGAACGAAGTTGCAGCAAGATATAAAGCAGCTAAATAATTTCTTTAAGCGTCATTGGTTCATGTGTATTTAAACAGTATGCTGCAGTCAATGACGCTTTTAATTTTAAGTACAATTGTTTAAAAAAATTTCCCTTACTACTTTTTTATTTATAATCCTGCTGCATGGTAAATCATCAGCCAATACTTGCGGAGCAAACGTATTGTCAGCAGAATTTGAGCAATTTGCTGCTGTTGAAAATGACTTATCCACCATAGGATTAAATCATACCGCAGTAAAAAATATAAAGTTAATTGCACTGTTGCAAAAAGCTACCGTAGAAAATAAAAAAGTAACAGCAGCCATATTAACCTTAACCCTTGGCATGCTTGGCGTACACAGAATTTATTTAGGTACCGCACCTTACATTCCCGCAGTGTATCTCTTTACCTTTGGGGGCGGCTTTTTTATTCTACCCATCATCGATTTGGTAATGATTTTAAGCACCAACGACCTGAGTAAATTCGAAAATAACAATAGAATATTGATGTGGACCAAAGAGTAAAGATTAATCATCTTTTTTTGGGCGCGCCCCCTTCCAATTTTTTTAATAAAATTTAATTTATTTATCAGCCATGTGCAAAAAAATTGCAAGGCGGCCGGGCTTTTGCCACTCGCTTTTTTTTAAATTCCAAGGTGTTGGAATTTAAAAAAAGAGCTCAAACAAATGGCGCTATCCCTCGCGCTAAAAATTTAAGCTCAAACCTTCATGTATATCTTTGTCACAAGTGTCACTTTATGTCGCTGGTAAAGCAACTTAACAAACTGGTGCGCGCATCCTGCACGTGACATAAGCTAGGTGTCATTCAGCAGGAAACTATAAAAAAAAACAGAGTAGTTTTAAATCAAGCACTGCCTTTTTATGCCTGCAACTATTTTCACGCTTTATTTTTTAGTTCAACCCAGTAGGCGCTAAGCTGACGCAAAGCCATTTTAAGGGAGGGCTTAGTGACGGCCTTTTTAATATAATCTCTATCATTACTCAAAACTTTTAATGGACTATTTTCATTAGCACTGTTTAATTCTCCTTTCTGCCAAGTTTGCAACTATGCTGCTTTTATATTTTACATTCATGCACAATAATTTCATTGGTTGCTCAAATTCGCAATCATTAAACATACTGTAAAGGTATTAAAAATAGAACTGCATTTTAATCAAATTGATAGCTCGAATAAAAAGGACGTAGTTCAGAAACTACCCACGCTGCCCCACGCTGCCGCAAGCCTCTTGGCTTGTGCTGCAACACTTCTCGCTTCATGATTTCCTAATTTTATCAATGATTTAAACTATAGCAATGTAAGTTAAAATTACTTCTCCTTTACCAAAAGTAAGAA
>JBILPB010000184.1:0-5392 GCA_044374175.1 Bacteroidia bacterium
ACATCCATTGCAATCAATGTAGAATCAGGGGTTTATTTTGTAAGAGTTAATTCATTAGCTGGCGAATGGGTGACACGATTAGTGATTGTAAACTAACAGCGTTCAATAACAGGCCAATAAAAACAAGCCGATACTTTAATATGAAGTATCGGCTTGTTTATTGTAGTGAATAGTTTTGTATAGCTCCAAATGAATCTCTATAATGCACTAAGGTGCCAACTAAATGATTTTATAAGAGGAATCCCATGAGGTTGAAAATAGGAATTGAAGCGGGTTTCAATTTTTTGGGAGAAGAATTAAAGCATTTTAATGAAAAGGCATTTGCAATATGCAATTTAGGTTGATTATTTTGTTGTATTGGTTTTCTTGCCAAAAACTATAAAAACAATAATCCCAGAAGTGGCAGTTAATAGCCCCAAAATACTTTCTTTATGATTCGACATCAACCCAAAATACATTAACCACCCAGTAATTAATAAAAATAGAATAGGAACAATGGGATAGCCCCATGTTTTATAGGGTCTTTCCCATTGAGGTTGTTTGATACGCATGATGATAATGCCTAATACCGATAAAAACGTAAACAAATTAAGTGTAAAAGAGATATAAATTACTACTTGTGAAAACGAGGCAGAAAAAATAAACAACAAACTAATTAAACATTGCGTTGCTATAGCAATGGCAGGTACTCCTTTAGATGTGGTTCTACTAAATAATTTAAATACATGATGATCATTGCCCATACTTTGAGTTACTCTTGGCCCTGCAATAATCATAGCGCTTATGGTAGAAATCAATAAAAATGCAATAATGGTACTCATTATTCTACCTCCCGAAATGCCAAAAATATGTTTTGCAGCAACACCAGCAATATCAACCACTGGTCCGCTTTCATTGCTCATTTCAACTATGGGTGTTACATACATGAACACAAAATTGATGGCGACATATAAAAGGGTAACCAAAATGGTTCCATACAATAAAGATTTAGGTAAGTTACGTTGAGGCGATTCCATATCTGAAGCTATATAACCTGCTGCATTCCATCCAGAATAGGCTAATGAAACAAAAAAGAAAGAAGTAGCAAAGGAAGAACTGAAAACGTCATCAATTACAAGAGGGTGATATTTAAAACTAAAATCCCCGCTTTGAGGGCTCAATAGTCCAAATGTAATAATTACTAATATAGCAATTACTTTAATGCTTGTAGTATAATTCTGAAATTGACTCCCAGCTTTTATACTATTGGCATGAATTAAACTAATAAAAATGACAACAGTTGCTGCTAAATATAGCGCATTAACATTAGGATAAGCGCCCTTGGCATATGCACCTAAAGCCATTGCTGCTGCTGCTACTGGTGCAGCAAATCCAACTGTAATTGAAACCCAACCAGCTGCAAAGCCTAAGGCTGGATGATAAATCTTACTCAAATAATTATATTCTCCACCCGACTGAGGAAACATACTTCCTAACTCACCATAGCAAAGAGCACCTGTAAAGGCAACTATTCCGCCAGTTACCCACAACAACATAATGGTAAATCCACTTTGCAAACCAGCCACTTGAAACCCTAAACTTGTAAATACTCCTGTGCCAACCATATTGGCTACAACTATGGCGGTTGCTGTAAATAAACCTATTTTTTGTTTATTCATAAATTTTTAAGGTTTTGAATTAGGTTTATTAAAACCACTTTCAATTTTTTGCAAAGCTTTTTTCATGCTCTCTTCAATGATTGCTGTGGGTTCAATCTTTTTGTTAGCATATTGAAATGAAATAAAGTACTTTAAATTTTCTGCAACACATTTTTCCAATAAACTATGCTTGTTTTTACGATAAACCTCTCGCATTCTTCTTTTGGTAATATTTCGGTCGTGCGCGAGTTTAAAAAAATGTTTGGGAGATGAAACCATCATCATTACAGGAAATGCTGTATGATGCGTGTGTAATAAAATAGTAATTTTCAAAGGGTAAATTCTAAAAGATATTCCTTCTTTATAGAGTTGCTCTATCCATTTTTTGCTGCATAATCTTTCAGCTTTGGAAAGTGTATTTTTCATTTCCGCTTTTGGCCGAAACTTGCTTTTACTTTCCTTTATTAACGGCAGTAATATATTGCTCTAAAGCCATTGTCATACTGGGTGCTAAAGGGTTTGGGGCTTTAATATCAACATACAAATCGGCATCTTCAACTGCTTTAGCTGTAGTAGCACCAAAGGCTGCAATGCGGGTTAAATTTTGTTTAAAGTCGCGAAAGTTTTGAAATAATGATTTTACACCTGAAGGACTAAAAAATACAATCACATCATAATTTACATTCGCTAAGTCACTTAAATCGCTACAAACGGTTTTGTAAATTACAGCTTTTGCATATCTTATTTTTGCTTTTTCAAGCAATTCAGCACCTTCTATATTGGCAATATCAGTACAAGGTAAAAGAAATTTATCGTCTTTATGCTTTTTAATCACATCCATCATATCAGCAAATGTTTGCTTGCCATGAAAAATTTTGCGTTTGCGAAATATCACATATTTTTGTAAATAGTAAGCTGTAGATTCAGAAATACAAAAATACTTCATGGTTTCAGGCACTGTAATGCGCATTTCTTGACACATTCTAAAATAATGATCAGCTGCATTCCTGCTTGTAAAAATAACAGCACTGTAATCTAAAATGTTGATTCTATCACGTCTAAAATCTGTTGCTGAAATGCCTTCAACATGAATAAATTCTCTAAAATCAACTTTTATATTACACTTTTTCGCTAAATCATAATAAGGCGATTTTTCGCTTTCAGGCTTAGGTTGGGTAACTAAAATGCTTTTAACTTTATTTCTGGGTGTTGGCGGTGCAGTGCTTACTCTTACCGGTTCAGCTGCTACAACTTCTACTTCAATACCTTTTGCCTTCACAGCCTTCGCTTTAACGGCTATTGGTTTGATTGTTATTGGCTTTAATGCCTTTGCCTTTTTAGGTGCAGCAACAGTAGCTTTTTTAGCAGTTTCAACTATTTTAATTGCAACTTTTTTGGGAGCCACAGTTTTTTTAGCAGAAACCTTTTTTACTGCCACCTTTGCAGATTTAGGTGTTTCAGCTTCAGCTTTAGCTTTAACAGTCGACTTTTTAGGAGCAACAACAGTCTTTGTGTTTTTTTTCTGAGTGCCTTTTTTGGCAACCAATATATTTTTAGCCTTCAATTTTCGTTTTTAATTAATTTAAATTAATACTCAACAGATATATCGGTAAAAATTTTCCTCATAATTAGCTTTACAATAATTATTAATGGTAAAATTTCAAGGGTGCAAAGATATAAAAAAATATAAACAGGAGAATAGCTATTCATGTTTGCTATTCCAAAACTCTTAATCATTCTTATTATAAAGCCTATCATTAAGGTGCCAAAACCAAAATAAATAACAAACTCTTTATTAATATCCACACTATATCTAAGTATAATACAGCATATAATAAGTAACAAACCTAAAATTTGCAACACTATAAATTGGTTAAAAATGTATTCATCTGTTTCTTTATTAACTTTAAAAATATAGCCACTTGCTTTATTGGTAAGTAATTTTAAAAAGTAAAAGCAAATACAAGAAAGTAAAATCATTGAAAATTTTTGAAACCCAACGTATCCGAAAAAACTTTGATGAAAATGCTGTGTAACCAGGTAAAAAAACATAGTTATAGAGATAAAAAACACGGCTGTTAACACTACCGAAGTGCTCTGTGTAAGAGCATTTTCCTCTCTAATAATTTGATTGCTAAATCGTTTACTAATGATGGCATTTACAAATAAAGAAAACTTTTTTTGGTAAAAAACTCTTAAAATGCCAACTAAAAAAAGACTTGTTAAAATAGTTACAAACACCCAGTTTTGCTGCTCACCTACCTTTGGTTTAAGTTCAAAATTCTTTGGCTGCAACAAATGATGGGTAAATATGCTCTTAGAAAACGGGGTAGTTTTTAAAAGCGTGGTATCTTTCAGGTTTTCAGCCACAATAATGTTTAAGCCCTTTGGAATAGTGTCGATTTCAAGTACTACTTTTCGCATTTCTGCCCTTAGCGAGTCTCTGTTTAGGGTGCAACGATAGGGAACGGTAAACAACTGCTTGCTGGTCGATCCTAATATAACTTCAGAATCTTTTGCTTCTTTTTTATCACTTATAGTTTCTTTTAAAGGCTTTAACTTATTGGCTGAATTCTGGCTAGAAACCGAAGGCCTAATAGTCTCTGCCTCTGTAATAGAGCTTCTTTGATTAGAAGAATCGGAATTATTTGACTGTGGAATTGTAAACACTGATGTAAAATAGGACACAAATTTAGTGATAAATCATTGCATAAAAATTTCTAAACAGAAATAGCTGCAAAATTTTAAATTTATAGTTTAATTTCGCAGCTTAAATTGATTATTAACTTATTGCTGAATAACAAAACATATGTTGCGTACACATACCTGCGGAGAACTTAGAATAAACCATGTGAATGAAGTTGTAACCCTTAGTGGCTGGGTACAAGGCGTTAGAGATAAAGGTTCCTTACTTTGGATTGATTTGCGCGACCGTTATGGAATTACACAAATTACCATTGAAACAGAAAATGCAAGCAAAGACATCGTTGAAATGGCCAGAACGCTTGGACGCGAATTTGTAATTAGTGTTACTGGTAAAGTGGTTGAACGCTATTCTAAATCAGACAAACTTGACACAGGAGATATTGAAATTCAACCTAATGCCTTGGTATTGCTCAATGCAGCTATCACACCTCCTTTCACTATTGAAGATGAAACTGATGGTGGCGATGAGTTAAGAATGAAATACAGATATCTTGATTTACGAAGAAATCCAGTTCGTAAAAACCTAGAATTGCGCCACAGATTAGCGATTGAAACACGTAATTTTTTAGATAAACTAAATTTTTTAGAAGTAGAAACCCCTGTTTTAATTAAGTCAACGCCCGAAGGAGCGCGTGATTTTGTGGTGCCTTCGCGCATGAACCAAGGCGAGTTTTATGCTTTACCACAATCTCCACAAACATTTAAGCAATTATTAATGGTGGGTGGTTTCGATCGTTATTATCAAATTGTAAAATGCTTTCGCGATGAGGATTTACGTGCCGATCGTCAGCCCGAGTTTACGCAAATAGATTGCGAAATGGCCTTTGTAGAGCAAGAAGACATTTTAAATACTTTTGAAGGTTTAGTGCGCCACTTATTTAAATCAGTGAAAGGTTTTGATATTCCTGCATTAACACGTATGACTTATGCCGATGCCATGAAATATTATGGCAATGATAAACCAGATATTCGTTTCGAAATGAAATTAACTGAATTAAATGATTTGGTTAAAAACAAAGGTTTTAAAGTGTTTGATGATGCTCAATTGG
>JBILPB010000003.1:0-62468 GCA_044374175.1 Bacteroidia bacterium
ATTTTGATGAATTATACGCCTTAATTGAACTTTCCGACAATTTAACTAAAAAACCAAGAGTGGCCATTAGAGTTAATATGGATACAGGCATCTATCCTATGTGGGATCGTTTTGGTTTTAATTATGAGAACGGCACTGCCTGGAATGCCATTACCAAAATTGTTGCTTCTGGAAAACTAAATCTGGTGGGCCTTCATTGCCACATTGGCACCTATATGCTCGCACCTTGGGCCTATGCAACGGCAGCATCAAAGTTGTGTGACCTTGCATGGCATGCAAAAAATCAATTAAACAATCCAGTTCAGTACCTAGATCTTGGAGGTGGTTTTCCGAGCGCTAATACACTTAAAGGAGCCTATTTACCTGGCTCAGATACTGTGCCTCATATTGAAGAATTTGCCGAAGCTATTGCAAGCACAATTATAGCTTATGGCTTTAAACCAGACGAATTGCCTTTGCTTATTTTAGAGAGTGGTAGAGCATTGATTGATGATGCAGGATATTTATTAGGAACTATTTTAGCCAACAAAAGGTTGAGTGATGGCCGAAGAGCAACTATCTTAGATTTTGGTGTAAATATACTTTTTACCTCATTTTGGTACGACCATAAAATTAGTCCTGCGCAAGATTTTACGCATCACTCCGAAGATCAGGTTTTATATGGACCACTTTGCATGAACATTGATGTTATTAGAGAAAGTGTAAATTTACCACTTTTAAATAAAGGAGATCAAGTGGTAGTGCATAAAGTTGGGGCCTACAACATGACACAATGGATGCAATTTATTGCGATGAGACCAAATGTGATTATGATTGATACCAAGGGAGAAACGCATTTAATTAGAAAAAAAGAAACATTGCAATATTTAGAAATGCCCGAAGAAATGCCATTGCACTTGAAAGAGTTTAAATTATAACTAGTAAAAAATGATTAAGAAAAAAGCAGGATTTATTTTTGAAGGCGTAATCAACAGTTACTCTGTCTTGTTTTTTTCTAATCATAAGGTATTTGCATACTTATTACTGGTTATAAGCTTTTTTAATCCTGCTGCTGGTTTAGCTGGTTTAATAGCTGTTTTAACTGCGGTTTTTACAGCAACTACAATGGGATTTAATGCAGCATCAACCAAAGCAGGTTTTTATAGTTTTAATGCTTTGCTTATAGGTATTGGTTTGGGTTCTTTTTTTGAAAGTTCTCCTGTGTTTTTCTTCTTATTAATTTTAGCATCTTTATTTACTTTGGTGCTATCGGTTACGCTAAGTGGTGTTTTAGGAAAATATGGCTTACCTTTTTTATCTATTCCCTTTATTACTACTTTTTGGATACTCCTTCTGGCCACCAAAGAGTTCAGCAATTTGGGATTGAGTCAGAGAAATATTTATTGGATCAATGAAATGTATGCTGTTGGGGGTAAACCCTTGTTAAGTTTATTTAATAGCATCGAAAATATTCCTATTCCAAAATGGCTCTCTACCTATTTCAGAGCCTTGAGTTCCATCTTTTTTCAGGATAATATTTTAAGTGGTTTTTTACTTTCGATAGGCATTTTAGTTTACTCAAGAATTGCCTTTTCACTCAGTTTAATTGGCTTTTTTGGGGCTTATTTGTTTAACGATTTTACTGGTGCCTATGAGGCTGGCATCAACTCCTATCATTTGGGTAGTAATTACATGATGACAGCCATGGCAATAGGTGGTTTCTTTGCTATACCGAGCTTCTATAGTTATATATGGGCATTTTTTAGTGTTCCCATTACTAATATTTTGGTGATTGCCCTCTCAAAAGTTTTTGGGGTTTTTGCTTTGCCTATTTTCTCGTTACCATTTTGCATCATGATTTTGTTGTATTTATACTTTTTAAAAATGCGAATTTTAGCAGGAAAATTGGTTCTAACACCCATTCAACATTACTCTCCAGAAGTTAATTTATATCAGTTTAAAAATGGCAGTGAGCGGTTAAAAAATGAATATTATTTTAAATTTAATTTGCCTGTGATCGGAGAATGGGCAGTTACACAAGGTTATGATGGAAACATTACCCATAAAGATGATTGGAGCAAGGCCTTAGACTTTATGATTTTAGATCAACAACTTAAATCATTTTCTGGCAACGGAACCGCACTTGAAAATTTTTACAGCTATAACAAACCCGTATTGGCCGCGGGAGATGGCTATGTGCAGGAAATTGTAGACTATATTGAAGATAATCCAATTGGAGAAATTAACAGAGAACAAAATTGGGGAAATTCAATAATATTGTATCATTCCATAGGTTTATTTTCAAAGTTATCGCATCTTAAGAAAAACTCATTTATTGTAAAGCAAGGCGACTACGTAAAAAAGGGACAAGTGCTTGCTTATTGCGGTAATTCTGGAAGATCACCTGAACCACATTTACATTTTCAAATTCAATCAGCACCTTATATTGGCAGTAAAACACTGGCTTATCCAATCAGTTATTTTTATCAGAGTGATGGAAAAGACATTCAATATCTAACATTTTCTACTCCTCAAGAAGGCAGCTTTGTTGCAAATATCAATATCAACAAATTATTGCATCAAGCATTTGCCTTCCAACCAGGATATAGTATTAAATATAAAGAAGGAAACACGATTGAAACGTGGACTGTGTTCACTGATGCCTACAATCAAACCTATATTAGTTGTAAGGAAAACAACGCGGTAGCCTACTTTGTAAACAATGAAACTGTTTTTTATTTTACTAACTTCTATGGAAGTAAAGCCTCCATATTGTATCAATTTTATTTATCTATATTTAAAGTTGTATTGAGTTACATGCCGCAAGTTATCATCAACGATGTGCTTCCATTAAGTATGGTGCAAGCGCCTTTTGTAAAATTAATACAAGATTTTGTGGCTCCGTTTGTGCAACTTATAAAACCAAAGTACACGTTAAATTATACAAGTATAGATGATGAACATTTTACTTCTGAAATAACGCTTGAATCTATAATTGAGATTGACGCTATGGGTTATAAAAGTGTTTTCAGAACTAGCCAAATAATTTTAAGCAATGGAAAATTAAATCAATTAGTGATTAATCAAGCTGGCAAGGAGAGAGTTTTTACATGTATAGATTAGCAATCATCATATGGTTTTGTTTAAGTTGTGTAAGCTCGGTAAGTAGTCAGCAGATTACCTATGGCTATTTTGATAGTTTAAGCTATGCACAATATGTGGCGGGCGATTGGGATCATTTATTGCAAACTGCTGAAATTGCCAAAAATGCCGATATCAGTTTTCCTTTGTTAAGTATGAGAATAGGTTATGCTGCCCTAATGAAAGGCAATAATAGTTTATCATTAAAGCATTATTCAAACGCTTTGGAATTTGATAGTTATAATCAAGATGCACTTTATTATGCTGTGCTCAACAATACCTTACTTTCGAGAAGAGATGCTGCATCGTATATTTCTTTAAATTTAAATGATGCTATCAAAAAGCCATTAAATGTGGGATATAAAAAGTTGGTAGAAATAATAGATATAGAATTGAGCTTTAAGTCTACCAATAATGAAACGCGTAAGCTAGGTCAATACTATAGGTTTGGCATTGGAAATAGAATTAATTACCGTTGGAAACTTTATCATAGCTTTATAACCTACAGACAGAATTTATTAGAGCCTAAAACTAATCAGAGAAATGCTGGTCCTCCAAACAGAAACGCACCAATAAGTTTTAGAAGTTTCTTAACACATGATTATCAATACTTTTTAAAATCTGAAGTATGTATAAATTCTAAATTCTCATTGACTAATGCATTTCATTACACACATACTAATTTTGATGATGCAACTTATAATACCTATATTTTTAATATTGGGCTTAAAATAACACAACCATTTATTGATTATAAAATTGAGTTAAACGCAGGTCCAATGCTTGATTCATTGCTAGCTCAAGTGGCAGTATCATCGACATACCAGCCATTTGGAAATTTAATTTTTTATGGAAACAGTAGATTGAGTTTTCAAAAAAGAACCCACCAATCTCAACTTAATTTTTCGCAAATGCTTGGGTTTAAACTTAGTAATAAATTATGGTTAGAAACACATGCTACACTTGGACAAATAAAAAACTTAATTGACAACGATGCCCTTTATATTTACGATGCACTTGATGCTGGTAAATTTAGAATTGGGGCAAGCCTATTGATACCTTTTACACCAAAACTTACCTTCCAAGGAAATTATTATTTCGAACCAAAAATACTATATTTACAAAACAACATTTACAATTTAAATTCATTTACATTAGGAATATCATGGAAACTATAAAAAAAATATTCATTGCTTTTGCAATTATTAGTGTTCAAAATTATGCATTTGCGCAAACAGAAGTGGCGCAGCAAAAAGCCTTTTCGGCCAGTTATATAGCAGAAGGAAAATATAATTATACTGAAGCCATTACCCAAATAAACAATGTTTACTTAGAAGGAAATTATGAAATGAATTTGCGTTTAGGTTGGCTAAATTACTTGACAAAGAATTATACAAATGCTATTAAGTATTATGAAAAAGCTACCACTTTAAAACCTTATGCTATTGAAGCAAAATTTGGTTTAATAAAGCCATTAGCAGCTTTAGAGAGTTGGGATAAGGTGATTAAGCAATATGAATCTATACTTATTATTGATCCGCAAAGCACTGTTGCTAATTACTACTTAGGTTATGCTCTTTACAACAGAAAACAATATGAAACTGCCAGTAAGCACTTTGAGAAGGTGGTAAATCTTTATCCTTTTGATTATGACAATTCTATTATGTTGGCCTGGACTTATTTTCGTTTAGGCAAAAATAATGAAGCTAAAGTGCTTTTTAATAAAGTGCTATTGATGAGCCCAAATGATGCATCGGCTTTAGAGGGATTAGCATCTTTTAAATAACAAAAAAAGGTGTGTTGTAATTTCCAACACACCTTTTTTTGTTAGAAGTAAAAATTGTTTATTGTTTAAATCCTACAAGTACAGCAGCACAACCTACTTTACTTATTTCATTTGATGCCTTAGCGGCAGTAGGTATAATAACCACTACCTTCATTTGTTGAGTACTAGCTACTTCAAATTCCCAAAACTTTGCGAAGTTGTGATCTTTGTTATCGAAAACAAGTTTGTTCTTGTTATCAAAAACTTGAAATTGTGCTTTTCCTATAGATTCTTGAGAGCAAATAAGCAAACGATAACTCATTCCCGAGTAAAAGGTTAAATCTAATTCTGCCTCTTCGCCTGGCGCCATCTGTTGAATATTTAACTGGCCATTATGAGTGAAAGGATTTAATTCTGGCATACAAGTTTTTTTTGCAAACTGGTTGCACTGTGCTTTTGAAAGGCCCGAAAATCCAGTAAGAAGGAAAATCGAAAATAATATCTTAAATGTTGTTTTCATATCTTGTATTTAGTATTACTAACTAATTATCATTGTTCTAATCGCTGTAATTTTTTTGGTAATTTCAGCAAGCTGAGCGGGTGTTAAAGTTAACTCGCCTGAAGAACCAATAACTGTTTTTTGTGCAGCAGCATCAGTTTTAACTTCGGCAGGAGGTACATCTGTCATTTTTACATTATCATATATCGTTTTCAATGCTTTTAACTCTGTCATCATTTCTGGCGCATTATCATTAGCTTGATTAGTCTCTAACAATCCAATAAGGTTTTCTAAGATTAATTTTTGTTCTGCAATTCTCTTAACAATCATTTGATTGTTAGCATTTGATGATGCAATATTTACAGAAATATATAAGCCTTCGATCCAACCACCTGCAACCACTAATGCAGAAACACCAGCGCGATCATTATTTTTTAAATAAATATCTGTTTCAAGGTAGGTATCAGAAATAATCTTTAACAATGAATCTTTGTTGTTTAGATTTTTCTCCATACGTTTTACTGTATTTTCGTTGATAGCGCCAGTAATACCTAAACCATCAGCCAATTTTTTACAAACACCCATGTAAACTATAGCTTCTTGGGTTTGATCGAAAGTGCTGGTATAACTAAGATCGGCTCCAAAAACACCAAGATTCATAGCCTTTTGAATAATTGATGTGTATTTAGCTTCGTTAGAGGCCGGATTCAACATGTTTTTATTGTAGTTTGCACCAGTTGCCTTAATCATTGCCGACAACTCGCTAGGAGATGGCACTGCATAAAATACTTTAGCAACTTTGTTTTTACTTTCAATTGCTGCTGGATCTACATCTTCTGTATCCGACTTAGAACCATTATTACAAGCAAATAATGATGAAATAATTGCCAAAGCAATTACAAAATTTAATTTAGCACTTAACCACTTCATAATGAGTTGTTTTAAAGTTTATTTACAAAAAATCACTCACAAACTTACAACTTTTAAAGATAAAAACAAATCATTTTTTACTTTCATTCAATAAATTAATTGGAAAACAGCGCTTTTGTTGTTTATTTGCTGGATAAAATAATTCATGCAAATAATTTTTGCCATACTTTTTGCAAGCGCTTTGGCTTGTTTGATCGTCAATTGGAGATTATTTAAAAATAAAAGGTTTAGCTCAACAACTTTTTGTGGCCTTTTTATTTTAAAACTGTTTTTTGGTGTTTGTTTTTATCTGGTATATACAGCCTATTATAGCAACAATCAAACAAGCGATATGCATAAGTACTATAATGATGCTGTAAAAATTTTTGAGCTTACAAAGGAAAATCCACGGTCATATTTGAGTATTTTAACTGGTCTTGAAATTGATTACAAAGATGAAATAATTACCCAACAGCTCAATTTTTGGTATCAAGAAGAAAGTGCCTCAGTTATTAATGACTCAAGAATGGTTATACGATTTAATTTGTTGATGCTTCCTTTGAGCAAAGGTAATATATACCTGCACTTAGTAATGATGGTGTTCCTCTCATTTATAGGGCTTTTTCTAATTTATTTAGGTTTTGAGAAATACTTCATGGAGAGTGAAATTTTACTGCTAATTTCATGTTTTGGAATACCTTCTGTTATGTTTTGGTCATCGGGCATTATGAAAGAAGGCTTATTGATATTTTTCTTTGGCTTATTGATTTATACCCTATTTATCATCCAAAAAAAATCGCTCCGAAGGGTTGTATTATTTTTGCTCTCTATTGTGGGCCTATTTTTCGCAAAATTCTATGTCGCGCTTTCCCTCATCCCGTCCTTACTTTTCTTGTTTATTGGATCAATAAATAAAACAAAATCAACATTATGGCAGCTCGGTTTAACTTGTATAATTGTTGTTTTTAGCGCCATAGGCTTTAATACCCTATTCAACAATGAGCCACTCCAAAAATTATCTAAGAAGCAAAACGATTTTATTAACCTTTCTATTGGTGGCGTTTACCTGGCCAATACACAGTATCCGTATGATACTATTTTTACATTAAAGCCAAGTTCACTTCATAGTTTAACCGTCATAACAGAAGGAAAAACAGCTAAGCTTAAACCAGGAACGATTTATCATCATTGGAAAAACCCCGGTTATGCAGATACATTGGTGGCTAACAAGAAACTCAATTTATATACTGTACTTAAAGTACTTGAACCAACAGGAAGTGCAATATCGCTCAAACGTTTAATGCCAAACTATATAAGTGTAATAAAACTGTTTCCCGAAGCTTTTATGAATGTTTTTTTCAGACCATTTATATTTGATGTTGAGAATTTTTTCTCCTTATTTGCTTGCATTGAAAACATCGCATTATTGCTGCTTTTTATTTTTATGATTTGGAAGTATAAAAAGCCCGAAAGCAGTATTCAAAGCGTAATTATTTTTTCTTTTTTATTTGTGTTTACACTCTACACCCTTGTTGGCTTAACTACTCCAGTATTAGGAGCAGCGGTAAGGTATAAAGTGCCTGCACTACCCTTTTTATTGATAAGTATATTTTTACTTATTGACTTTACTAAATACAAGGTTTATTTCAATTTAATAAACAAGAAATGATTCAAACATTTAAATATGCATTATCATTGCAAATAAAAACAAGTTCAAAATACTAAATTTGCACAATTATTAAAAGCAGTGAAAATACATTACGATTTAGAATCAATACCTACATTGCTGCGTACAGCAGTTACCACTGGCACTTTTGACGGTGTACATTTAGGACATAAAACAATTATAGAAAGGCTTATTTCTGCTGCAAAAAATATTGATGGAGAATCGGTTTTGCTTACCTTTTACCCTCATCCTCGAATGGTATTGTTTCCTGATGATGATCAGATTAAAATGCTTAACACACCGCTTGAAAAAGAGCAATTATTGCAAGCTTGTGGCATCGACCACCTGGTTGTAATTCCTTTTACAAAGGAGTTTTCAAGACTTTCATCATTAGAATTTGTAAGAAATATTTTATCAAATGCCTTAAAAGCAAAAAAATTAGTGATTGGCTACGACCACCATTTTGGAAGGAATCGTGAAGGAAGTTTTGCTCATTTACTTGAATTTGGTTCCTTATATGGTTTTGAAGTAGAAGAAATTCCAGCCCAAGATATAGATCATGTAGCTATAAGTTCATCAAAAATAAGGCAAGCCTTAGTATCGGGTGATTTATCAACGGCAAATAATTATTTAGGTTATGAATATAGTATCACTGGAAAAGTAATAAAAGGTAAACAACTTGGCAGAACAATTGGTTATCCCACTGCTAATATTGAAATTAATGATAAGTACAAATTAATTCCAGCCATTGGGGTTTATGCTGTAAAAGTGAAATATAGCACTCAACTTTTTGATGGTATGCTTAGCATAGGCAAAAATCCTACTGTTACAGCAAATGGACCTTTGACCATCGAGGTTAATATCTTTGATTTCAATCATGAAATTTATCATAAAGAAATTACTATTTACTTTTACAAGAAATTACGTGATGAAGAGAAATATGATTCTCTTGATGAGTTAAAAGCCCAGCTTGCTGTTGATAAAGAAAACGCAATTAAACATCTTTTATAAATGAAAAATTACAGTAAATACGGTTTAAGTTTCTTATTGTTTTTTTTATTGACTCATGGTATGTTATTGCATGCTCAAAATTATCAGAAAGGGCTTTCTGAAACTGATTTAAAAATGTACACTTCAATTGAAGAAGGCTTATTAAATCGAGATAGTGTAAGGTATTTAAGTTTAAAACACAAAAAACTCAAAGTTATTCCCAAGGAAGTATTTCTTTTTAAAAATCTTGAAATTTTAGACCTTAGTAAAAACAAACTAGATGAGCTCCCTGAAGAAATCGAAAAACTTGAGAAACTCCGCGAATTAAGTGTTTCCAATAATAACTTAACCTCTCTTCCGATACAAATAGGTAAATTAATTTCTTTAAAAAAAATTATTGCCTACCAGAATAATATTGCGCTATTGCCCACTACTATTGGAAATTTAAAAAATCTTGAATTATTAGATTTGTGGAGCAACGAAATAGAAACTTTTCCTGAAGAAATTAAAGACTTAAAACAACTTAAGTTTGTAGATTTAAGAGGGATTATGCTTTCAGATGAACAAAAGGCCACAATTAAATCGCTTTTACCCAATGCCCAAATTGAATTTTCGATGGGTTGTAATTGTTTGAAATAATAAGAACCTTAAACCTTATAGCTTTATTAAATTTTAGTAGGATTAATGCATTTAAGAATTAATTCATTAAAACTACTTGAAATAAAGCATAAAAAAGCTTCATTTCTTTTTTTTAATTTACGATATTCGCAGCAAAACTTATAAAATCAATATGGAGTTCAGAAAAATGGTTACAACACTTGGACAGTTTATTATTGAGCGTCAGGCAGATTATCCTTATTCTAAAGGAGAACTATCTAGATTATTAAGAGACATTGGCATAGCTGCTAAAATTGTAAACCGCGAAGTTAATAAGGCAGGTTTGGTAGATATACTTGGTGAAGTTGGTGAAACGAATGTGCAAGGTGAAAGTGTAAAAAAATTAGACACCTTTGCCAACGATCAATTTATAAGTGCATTGAGTACGGGTGGTGAATGTTGTGCCATAGCCTCTGAAGAAAACGAAGAGTTTATTCCTATTGACAATTCAGTATCTCAAAATGCTAAATATGTGGTTTGTATGGACCCTTTGGATGGTTCTTCCAATATTGATGTAAACGTTTCAATAGGAACCATTTTCTCGATATACAGAAGAAAGTCGAAACCACAAGGGCCAGGCACTATTGAAGATTTTTTACAAAAAGGTACCGAACAAGTTGCTGCCGGATATATTATTTATGGATCATCAACCATGTTGGTATACACTACAGGCAATGGCGTTAATGGTTTTACATTAGACCCAAGTATTGGTGAATTTTGTTTGTCACACCCAGATATGAAAGCACCCAATATGGGTGAAATATATTCTATTAATCAAGGAAATTTTGTGCATTTCCCTCCAGGGGTAAAAGATTACATAAAATATTGTCAAGATTTAGATAAAGCTACAAACCGCCCTTATACCTTGAGATACATAGGTTCTTTGGTGGCCGATTTTCATAGAAATTTAATTAAAGGCGGTATTTATATTTATCCACCCACCTACAAATCGCCTAACGGTAAATTAAGATTACTGTATGAATGTAATCCATTGGCCTTTATTGCTGAACAAGCTGGCTCTAAGGCTACCGATGGCTTTAGAAGAATTTTAGAAATAGATCCAACTGATATTCACCAACGTGTTCCTTTGTTTATTGGCTCAACCGAAATGGTGGAAAAAGCAGAAGATTATATGCTCAAGCAACCTGCTTTACAAGGTTAATTTAATGCCTTCATATAAAAAAGCCCCAACAAAAAAGATTGTTGAGGCTTTCATCTTATAAAAATGAGGAATTACTTTCCTAACTTGTTTTTTAAGTTGGCATCAATTGTATTTAAAAAATCTTCGGTAGTTAAATAGTTTTCTTTTGCTACGTTATTTCCATAAATACAAACGGCTAAATCTTTGGTCATTTTACCACTTTCAACCGTTTCAATACAAACTGCTTCTAAAGCTTCGCAAAACTGCACCAATTCCTTATTACCATCTAATGTACCTCTAAAAGCTAAGCCTTGTGTCCAGGCAAAAATAGAAGCAATTGGATTGGTTGAAGTTGGTTTACCTTCTTGATGCATGCGATAATGGCGTGTAACTGTTCCGTGAGCTGCTTCAGCTTCCATGGTTTTTCCATCAGGAGTAATTAATGAACTTGTCATTAATCCTAAAGAGCCAAAACCTTGCGCTACTGTATCACTTTGCACATCGCCATCATAATTTTTGCAAGCCCAAACAAAATTACCATTCCATTTTAAAGCAGAAGCTACCATATCATCAATTAAACGATGCTCGTATGTAATGCCTAAGGTATCCATTCTGCCTTTAAATTCTGTTTGATAAATTTCTTCAAAAATATCTTTAAACCTTCCATCATACTTTTTTAAAATGGTATTTTTTGTAGAAAGATACAAAGGCCATTTTTTCATCAAGGCTTGATTAAAGCAAGAACGCGCAAATCCTTTAATAGACTCATCGGTATTATACATGGCTAATGCCACACCATCTCCTTTAAAGTTAAACACTTCGAAAGATTGAGGCGTAGAACCATCTTCTGGTGTGTAAGTAATGGTTAACTTACCGTTTCCTTTGGTTACAAAATCAGTTGCTCTGTATTGATCTCCAAATGCGTGACGACCGATACAGATTGGAGCAGTCCAATTAGGAACTAAACGCGGAATGTTTTTCATTACAATGGGTTCACGAAATACAGTACCATCTAAAATATTTCTGATAGTACCATTAGGCGATTTCCACATTTGTTTTAAATTGAATTCCTTTACACGTGCCTCGTCTGGTGTAATAGTGGCACACTTAATACCCACATTATATTTTTTTATTGCTTCAGCAGCCTCAACTGTTACCTTATCATCCGTAGCATCACGATTTTCAATGCCCAAATCATAATATTTAATATCTAAATCAAGGTATGGATGAATTAATTTATCTTTAATAAAAGCCCATATCACTCTTGTCATTTCATCCCCATCCAGCTCTACTACTGGGTTGCTAACTTTAATTTTGCTCATTTGGTTTAATGTTTAAAAGGTAATTATTAGTTTAATTAATGATTAATATCCGAATACATCTTCAAGCTTAAGATAAGTAAGTTTACCATAACCTTCTAATGTTTTAATGTCTAAAGTATTTTTGTTTCCTAGCACCATAATATTGTATTTTTTATCTTTAAAATGTGCTTGTTGAAACGCTTTAATATTTTCAAATTTCATTGCTGGTACTGCTGCAAAAACATCCTTTCTCATATCATAAGAGTTCCCCATTTTTTTAGCGTTCATATAGTTAAATAAAATACCACTTTTAGTAATTCTTTCGGTTCTAATTTGCTCTTCAACTGCTTTTTTGGCGTTGTTAAACATGTTTTCACTTTCTGGTAAATTGTTCATTAATTCAAACATACCTTTCATTGCTTCTGGTAATTTATCGGCTTGTGTTCCAATGTATGCCAGCGCATAATGAGATCTTTCTTTATTTTGAGGCCCACGGTAACTACTAAACACAGAGTAGGCTAAAGCTTTTGATTCGCGCATGGTTTGAAAAACAATACTTCCCATTCCACCTCCAAAATATTCATTAAATAAAGTTATGGTGGGCAAGTTATTTCTATTGTATTTTTCATCTTTAGAAAGCATCATAATTTCAGCTTGTTTCATATCATAATCAATTACAAAAACTTCTGTTTGTTTATTATCTTGTTCGGTAAAACCAATTGGTGTTGGTATTGCTTTTAAAGGCGTTGGTGCCTTATGATTTGCGTTGATTTTGTTGGTAAATATATCGGCTGTTAAAGGGCCATAATAATAAATATCATGCTGATAGGAAGTTAAATCTTTTATTCTTTGAATTAACTCATCAGGATTAATAGCTTTTAGCTCTTCAGCTGATAAAATATTGGTATAAGGAGACTTTGAACCATACACTGCATAATTATACATTCCACTCCACAATATTTTGCCTTTACTTAACTTATCGTCTTCGCGTTGTTTTAAAATAGATGATACTAAATTATCTAAAGCTACTTTATCTGCTTTTGCGTTCTTAAGCAAACCTTCAAATAGTATAAGGGCAGTTTCAAAACTTTCGTTCAAGCCTTCTAAACTAACATAAACTTGATCTTCTGAAGTAAACACATTATAGTTACATCCAAGTTTGTAAAATTCTTGCTTAAGCTGCTCATTGGTTAATTCTGCTGTTCCCAAGAAATTTAAATACTCAACAGCAAGTCCTAATTTTTTGTCATGATTTTTACCCATTTCAACCACATAATACAAGTTAAACAAATTGTTTTCTTTGTTTTGGGTGGTATAAATAGGAGCTCCAACCATAGTTTTATATTGTATGATATCTTTACTATAATCTAAGAAAACAGGCTCAATAGCTGGTGATTTAGCATCCATAATGCTTTTCAAGAAAGGAGATTGCGCATCACGATTTACTTCAACAGGAGTAATTTCTGGCTTTATAACTTTCTGAACATTTTTATCTTCGCCAGTGCGTTTGTATACTACTACATAGTTTTGATTTAAATTGGCTTTTGCCCAAGCTACTATTTGCTCTTTAGTGATTGCGCCTAATTTATTTATTTGATTAGTATAATCAGTCCATGATTTTTCATTTACAAATGCATTAACCATGGCCATTGCTCTTGAACCATTGTCTTCATATTCTTTGGTTTGTTGCAATTTTATATCATTGATAATCGCCTTCATCATCCAATCAGGAAAATCACCTTTTTTTAATTTTTCAATCTCTGCTAACACTAAATCTTTCGTTTGCTCAAGTGTTTGGCCTTCTTTAGCATTGGCATCCAAAATAAAAACACCATAATCTTTTAAAATATATGGAAACACCGATGAACTAAGTACCTTTTGTTGTTGATTTAAATTTAAATCCATTAAACCTGCTGTTCCATTGTATAAAATTTTAGCTGCAATCTCAGCAAGCTCTGCGTCTGCAGTACTTTGACCACCAAGGCGGTATGCAAGTAGCATTGATTCTGCGTCTGGTCCAAAAACTTCCTTAACAATTGGCTGAGTAATTGGCTCTTCTTTACCTGGCGTATAAACAGGCACCGGTTTTGATTTCATACTTCCAAAACGACTGTCAATTAAACGAATGGTTTGCTCGTAATCAAAATCACCCGACATACAAATGGCCATGTTGTTTGGCACATAATAAGTATCATAATATTCCTTTATTTTTTTAATGGAAGGATTTTTCAAATGTTCAATTGTACCAATGGTAGTTTGTTTACCGTAGTTATTGTTTGGAAATATGGCAGCAAACAATGTTTCAAAAACTTTACGACCATCGTTATCCAAACCTCTGTTTTTTTCTTCATACACTGCTTCTAACTCTGTATGAAAAATACGCAAAACAGGATTGCGGAAACGTTCAGCTTCAATTGTTAACCACTTCTCTAATTGATTTGATGGTATATCGTTTACATAAACAGTTTGCTCAAATGATGTAAAAGCATTGGTACCAGTAGCACCAATTGAACTCAACATTTTATCATACTCATTGGCAATGGCGTATTTTGCAGCTACACCACTTATACTGTCGATTTGGTGATACATTGATTTGCGCTTCTCTTCATCCTTAGTAACGCGGTATGCTTCGTAAAGCGCTTCAATTTTATCAAGTTCAACTTTTTCTTTTGCAAAATCTAAACTTCCATATTTATCAGTACCTTTAAATAACAAATGCTCCAAATAATGGGCTAAACCTGTGGCATCTGCAGGATCACTTTTACTTCCAGCCTTAGTTGCAATATAAGTTTGGATACGAGGAGCATCTTTGTAAACACTTAAATAAACTTTTAAACCATTGGCCAAAGTATAGATTCTTGCATTTAATAAATCGCCTTTAACCGATTCATACTTGTATTCTATATCACTTTTTTGTTGAGCTTGCGCAGCTTTGCTAGCTTCAGCAGGTGTTGGACTTATTTGAGTGCTTTTTAAAACTTGCACGTTCTTTTGAGCTATACTGCAGGCAGATACAATTGCAACAATATAAAGACTTAATTTAATCTTCAATTTAATCATTTTTTTGGTTTTATATTTCTAAATCTAATTGACTTCTAAATGTTTCTAAAATAGGATTTATTTGCACTAAGCGCATGTATTTTTCGCGATTAGTATAAGGCTTACGCTCAGTTTCATCTTTACTTACTTCCAAAATAATTTGGATGTAATCGTTTTGCAAATCATTTCTTAATTGTAAACTCAAATCTGTTAGTACAGCTTGCACATCACTTTCTTGAACTGCGTTGTATAATTTAAATAAGATTTGATTTGACTCAACAATAACAGGTTTGGCAACAGTTAAAGTATGCCATAAAGATGTTTTACCTTTTTCATCTACTTGTTTTGCATAAGCAGCCCAGGAGGTTTGCAATTGCTCTTCAGTAAAAACATTATTTCTAAGGTTGTTACTATTTACAATCTCCTCCTTATCAATAGTTTTAGACTGATTAAGCATAGATGCAATGGATGGCTTTCCAATGCTAAAATTCTTAGGTGATATTACTTTTTTAATTTCAGCTTTTTGCTCTAAAGGCTGTGTAATTAGAGTTTTACCAATATCTTCACTTTCTGATTCCTCCACCGTTGAAGCAGAAGTATTTGTTTGAATGCTTGAATTTATTGACTCACTATTTGTGCTGTATGCTGTATCTTTAGGAGCTTCTGGTAGTTCTGTGCTTGCAGCAACTGTAACCTCATTTAGGACAGTGTCAGGCTTTTTTTTTTCGCTGTCAAGTTTTAAACCTTGCAACGTACACAACTGCATGAGTGCTAACTCTACTAAAAGCCGCTGATTTACACTCATTTTATAGGCACCTTCTGTTTTAGTGCAAATTTCTAAGCCTTTAATTAAAAAAGACATTTCACAACGACCGGCCTGACTCTTGTATTTTTCTTTAATGCCCTGACTAGTTTCTAACAATTGCAAGGTAACGGCATCGCGACTTACCAATAAATTACGTAAGTGCTGTGCTAGGCCATTCACAAAGAAATTACCTTCAAACCCATTAGATAAGATTTCATTGTACAATAGTAATGATGATGAAACATCCCCCACCAACAAGAAATCTGTAAGCTTAAAATAATAATCGTAATCTAAAATATTTAAATTTTCGATAACCGATTTGTAAGTAATATTGTTTCCAGCAAAGGTTACAATCTGATCGAACATACTCAAAGCATCTCGCAGCGCGCCATCCGCCTTCTGAGCTATTACATGTAGACCATCATTTTCATAGGAGATATTTTCCTTTTGCGCAATTTCGGCCAAATGATTGGCCATATCTTCCACTTTAATACGGTTGAAATCAAAAATTTGACAACGCGATAATATCGTAGGAATAATTTTATGTTTTTCGGTAGTGGCTAAAATAAAAATTGCATGTGGTGGTGGCTCTTCCAAGGTTTTTAAAAAAGCATTGAAAGCTTGATTACTCAGCATGTGCACCTCATCAATAATAAATACTTTGTATTTACCAATTTGAGGAACAAAACGCACTTGATCCACTAAGTTTCTAATATCATCTACTGAATTATTGCTGGCCGCATCAAGCTCTAAAATATTTAATGAACGACCTTCATTAAAAGAAACGCAGGATTCACAAACATTGCAAGGTTCAGTATTTGCATCAACATTAAAACAATTGATAGTTTTAGCTAAAATACGCGCACTGGTTGTTTTGCCCACCCCACGCGGCCCACAAAACAAAAAAGCTTGTGCTAAATGATTGCTTTTAATCGCATTTTTTAGGGTAATGGTAATATGGCTCTGCCCCACCACCGAGTTAAAGGTGGAAGGCCTGTACTTACGTGCCGATACTACAAATTTTTCCATTTGGGAGTGCAAATATAACAGAATTGCAATAGCTTAAGAAGGGAAAATGAAAATAATATTTTAGCTTGGTGCAATATTTATGAAGCACTTGTATTTATAGAGCAACAAACAAAGAAGCCATCGAAATGCTACTTCTTAATCTCAATCTCATTCTTATTTAAAGCTTCATTGTAAACATCCATTTTCATGCCTTCAATAAGGGTAAGTTTACGTTTGTTAAGGATGATATTGCGGATATTTTCACGTTCAAAACTGAGTGGCGATACTGAATCTTTAATTTTAAAACCTTTGATGTTTACAAAATACAAATGCGCACTATCAGTAAGCTCTATAAATCTGTTATTTTTAAGATATTGCTCTTTGTCATAAGTTTCAATGGGAATTTCTTTTAATAAATCATCAAACAAAAGCCATGCATCCTCTTCTAAAAAATAGTTTTCTGCAAATTGATGGCAATAATCTTCTAAAGGCTTTTTATCAGTTGGCTTTCCCGATTTATACCATTCCTTTAATTTATTAATTTTGGGAGCATTCTTTTTCACTTTGATGTAAATTACCTTAATGATATTATCCTTCAATTCAAAGTTCTGAGGATTTTTATTGTAATAGGCTTCAATTTCAGAATTGCTTACAGCTGTGTCTAATCTTTGATTTACCAAAGCTTTCTCAAAAGCGTAAGTGATGAGTGCATTTCTGTAACTTTCTAATTCATGTTCAACATCCTTTTGATCATCATCTAAGTTCTTTTCGGCATGCAATAAAACAACTTGTTGCTTTGCCCATGTTTCTGCAAAATTATGAACAAATACCACACTATCTTTACCATGCAATTTTTGCGGCATTTGTTCCAAAACTTCATCTAAATAAAGATAAGAATCATAAACTCTTGCTAGCTCTGTACCTTCTTTTTTTTTGCCCTTTTTAAAGAATTTGCATTGTGTAAAAAGCATAGCCATCGCCAGCAATATGCAAATGCTAATTATGGGAAATTTACAATTGGTGTTTATATGATTAATCTTCACTATTTAAAAATAAAAAAGTATACACTGTTATAAAAACAGTGTATACTTAGCATCATAATAATTAAACTATTTTACTGTTGATAAAACTGCTTTATCAACGGTAAACTGATATTTAGTTCTTAAAGAAGCAATCCATTGTTTCTCTAAGTGGTTTTGATAATCAGCTGTAATTAATCCTTTTGCTTCAGCAATAGTTTTGTTTGTAGGCGCTAAAATATTTTCAAAATCAACAAAAACAACTTGTTTATCAATTGAGGTATTAGCGCTTAAACCTTTTTTCCATTCAATTTTATCTACAATTTCATTATCACCTTTGCTGTATTTGCCACTTTCGATATTTAAATTCAATTGAGAGTCCTTATTGATGGCTTTCAAAATATCATCATTGGTATATTTTTTCTTGGCTTTATCTTTCAACATTTTGCGTACTTCGTTTGCCACTTTTTCATCAGCACATTTATAAACAGTTGCCTCTGAACGCGTTTCCCACATGTATTTTGCTTTATTTTCTTCATAAAATGCTTTTAAGCCGACAGTATCTTTCACTGCCTTCGACCATACATTTTTATCTGTTAAGTCAAATAATAAAATACCATCTCTATACTCTTGCAACAAGGCCTTAAACTCTGGGTATTTTGAAGCCAATTTGCTTTCTTCATAAGCCAGACTCGATTCATTCACAAACTCTTTGTACATATCATTAACCACCATCGTAAAGTCTGTTTTAGCTCTTTTACTTTGGTGATTTTCTAAATAAACGGCAAAGTCTTTTTGACCATATGTTTTATCGCCTATAGAAAATAAACCATCTTTAATTAATTTGCCAGCCGCAGCGCTTTTCCACTTTGCTTCAAAATAAGTAGTATCAATTACTTTCACAAATTCGTCACGCAATTTTAAGTTTTCTTTGAAATTATATTGCTTTTTAATTTTAGCAATCATACTTTCTTTCCCATTTTGAGAGCGACTGTCTTTGCCTATTTTTCCTTTTAATTCTGGTTTTAGTTCATCAAAACTTCCTAATTCTTTTTTACTCAATCTTTTAATGATATGCCAACCATATTGCGTTTGAATAGGTGCCGACATATCGCCATCATTTTTCAAAGCAAAAGCAGCTTTTTCAAATTCAATGACCATTCTGCCAGTTCCAAACATCGGTAGTTCACCACCTTTCTTTGCTGAGCCTTTATCATCGCTATGTTGTTTTGCCATTTCTGCAAAATCAGCTCCTGCTTTTATTTTAGCATACAATTCATCAATCTTGGCTTTAGGATCAACCTTTGAAGTATCTTTTACATTGGCATCTTTAGGTGGTGTTTTTACCATCACATGCGCCACTGTTATTTGACCTTGATTAGCCCTTTCGTCAGTTTTTAAAATAATATGATATCCAAAACGAGTGCGCACCGGCATAGATACTTTGTTTATTTCCGCGCTAAATGCGGCTGTTTCAAAAGGATAAACCATTTGCATGCTGGTAAAATAACCTAAATCACCACCGTTGTCTTTGGCTGATGGATCTTCAGAAATTTCCTTGGCTACTTTTGCAAAATCTTCTCCTTTTAAAATTCTATTTCTAGCAGCTATTGTTTTGTTGTAGGCAGCCAAAGTGTCCTTTGGAAGGGCAGCAGCATCGCATTTAATTAAAATATGACTTGCTCTTACGTCTTTTTTCATGCGCTCATAAGCTTCTTTTAAAAGCTTATCGTTTACTTCATTATCTGTCAAGTATGGCGCTGCTAATTGTTTACGATAACCTTCAAGTTCATTTTTAAAGGCACCCACAGTATCTAAACCGAGCTCTTCGGCTTCTTTAACTTTCAATTTAAAATTAATGAATAGTTGTAAATAGTCTTCTAATGATTTTGCATCAGAAGCGGCATTTTTAGTGTTATTTTTATGATAAATGGCTTCAAACTCAGATTTTGTGATGTTCTTACCTGCCACGGTCATCAATACAGGTTCGGTTGAAGTTTGAGCATTTGCAATGAAAGCGCAGCTTAATAAAGCTGCCAACAGTACATTTGGTTTTCTGAATTTCATAATTTTTCTTTAATGGTTTTAAAAAAGGAATGCAAACCTACTAAATTTTAGCGAATTAACTAATCTACTTATACAAGCTATAAAATCTAAAATTCTAAAAAAAGTTAAACCACAAATATTAATTTGAGTATGCCTGCCATTTTATAAAAACTTGATAAAGTTTCACAATAGTCAAGTAGTTGCCTCATGCTTTTCTCTGCCTTAATCTTCCTGCTTTTGTTAAAAACACATTGTTTTTACGTACCTTTGCAACTGTAAAAATGAAAAAATACAAAATCACTGGTGTTTGGTTTCTTATTTCGTTATTGGTATTTGCCATAACGCCAAAGGATATTTTTCATGAATTTCATGAGCATGCACATGAAATTGAGCATGTTGATTTAGATTGTCATAAGCAACATTTTGAAACTAAACATACCCACTGTCCGGTTTTAAAACAAGTTGCACCGCTGTTTTATATTAACGCAGAAATATTTTCTAGTCCATTTGCTCAGTATATTGCTTTATTTGATTACCCAACAAAAGTATTTCTAAAAACGCCTACCCATTTTATGTTTGGCCTAAAAGCTCCGCCTTACAGCATTAGCCGCGTTTGCTAATTTTTTTTCTATTTAGATTACTTGAGTAGTATTATTCAGCTAATCTTCTATTATTTTAAATTTTCTTAGAAATGCAGAAATTGCTTTGGATAGCATTTTTGTTGCTGCCTGTATTTTTAAAGGCACAACAAGATGTTCAAGATTGTGTTTACACGCTTAAAGGTACAGTTATAGATGAGCATAATAAAGAGGCTTTACCCTATGCCACTGTTGTTATAAAAAATACTCCGTTGGCTTCAGTTAGCGATAGTTTGGGTGTTTTTTATTTCAAAAATTTATGTAAAGGCAACTACTTACTTATTTCATCACATCTTGATTGCGAAAATGTGGAAATCGAAGTGGTTCTCGCTGGAAATACCAATGTTGTAATTCATCAGGAACATCATGCAAAAGAATTGCATCAGCTAATCATTGGGGCAAAAAGAACTGCAGCACAGCAAAGTTTAAACATGAGCACCTTGGGCATCCGAGAAATGCAAGCCAGCAGTGGGAAAGCGCTTGGCGAAATGCTGAAAGGCATTGCCGGGGTCAATAGTTTACAAACAGGGAATAGCATCAGCAAACCTATCATACACGGCTTGCACAGCAACAGAATTATTATGATGAACAACGGAGTTAGACAAGAAGGCCAGCAATGGGGAAGTGAACATGGTCCTGAAATAGATCCCTTTGTGGCTGATAAAATTTCTGTTATTAAAGGGGCTGCAGGTGTTAGGTATGGTCCTGATGCTATTGCTGGCGTGGTGCTTATTGAACCTAATCCTTTGCGTGATAGTGCAGGTTATGATGCCATAGTTAATTTGGCAGGAGCTAGTAATGGTAAACAAGGCACCACAAATGGCATTTTAAATGGAAACATCAAACAATTGAATGGATTGAATTTTAGACTGCAAGGCACACTTAAACAGGCTGGCAACAGCAAGGCTCCAGATTATTATTTAAAAAATACCGGATTTACCGAAAAGAATTTTTCTGCTGCAATAGCTTATCAAAAAACAAACTTCGGTACTGAAGTATTCTACAGCAAATTCAACAGTAAACTAGGCATTTTATCGGCTGCACATATTGGTAATCTTACCGATTTAGAAAGAGCCTTTAATAGCAAAGTGCCGCTGGATTCAGCCGGTTTTAACTATGATATTCAAGGACCTTACCAACTTATTGTGCACGATTTAATAAAATGGAAATCATACCTCAATTTTAGTAAAGCGGGTAAAATTATTTACACTTTGTCGCGCCAGCGAGATAATAGAAGTGAATTTGATAAACATGGACCTAGAAATGATAGTTTGGCAGCATTAAATAAACCAGCACTAAATTTCATTATTCATACTTTAATACATGAAGTTATTTATGAATTGCAGTACGCCAAAAAGTTCAATACTCAGCTTGGGTACATGAACATGCATCAGGCAAATAGTTATGATGGCCGCTATTTTATTCCAAATTTCAACAATAAAGGTTGGGGAGTTTTTGGGATAGAAAGTTATCACTATAAAAACTTTTTTGCAGAAGCTGGTATCCGCTTTGACGAAAGAAAACTTCGCGTATTTTTAGAAAAAAACGGTTTTATCAAACAGCCTTTGTATAGCTATAAAAAGTACTCGGGTTTACTGGGTGCTGGTTATCATTTTAAAGAGCATGATGTTAAAGTAAACATTGGCACTGGCTGGAGAGCACCTGGCGTAAATGAATTGTATGCCAATGGAGTTCATCATGGCGCAGCAACTGTAGAGATTGGTGATGAAAATTTGAAACCAGAAAGCAATATCAATACGGCTGTTTGGTGGGGAATAAAACCAATAAAAAAAATAGGAGGAGAAGTTGAAATTTACCAAAATACTATTCAAAATTTTATTTATTTAATTCCTGTTCAACCAGCTACACAAACCATTAGAGGCGCATTTTCAACTTTTAAATACAAGCAGGTAAATGCAAATTTAAGAGGAATTGATTTGCAATTAAAGTACTTTGTTAATAGCACTTTGCAATTTAATATAAAAGGAAGTTATCTATACGCCATCAACTCAGTTACAAATACTAGACTTACGCAAATGCCTCAAAACAGCATAGAGCCGAGTTTGGTGTGGGAGCCAAATCTGAAAAGTAAACAATGGAACAACTTTTATGTAAAAATTGCATACACAATGGTTGCTCAAGCTGTTAATGTTTCAAATGATGAGGATTATTTAAGTCCTCCAGCTGCTTATCAATTATTAAATGCCGATGCAGGAATTTCATTAAAAGTAAAACAACAAAAACTTAATTTAGGATTAAGTATTACAAATGCTTTAAATATCAGTTACAGAGCCTATTTAAATAGATACAGATACTTTGCTGATGAGCTTGGCACAAATGTATCAATACACTTAAAAATACCAATAAATTTTAAACAAAACAACAATGAAAAATAACAAACAAATATTACTCTTATGTGCTGCATTGCTTACTTTGCATGCTTGCAAAAAGGATGCGGATTTACCTAAATTACCTGAACCCATCAACGAACCAGAAGTAATTACTTCTCTTAAATTAACTTTTACCGACTCTGCCAATGCAAGCAATGTAATCACTGCAAATTTTATAGATAATGATGGCGATGGAGGAAATCAACCAAGTACATTTGATACCATTAAATTAAAATCAAATACAACCTATTTTGCTTCACTCAGTATTTTTAATAGTATTGTTAATGAGGAAATTACTTCTGAAATAGTTGAAGAAGCCAACGATCATTTGTTTATTTATAAACCTACCGCGATTGATTTGGCAATTAATGTAACCGACAGTGATAGTAATAATCCACCTTTGCCAATTGGATTAAAATCTAAATGGCGCACTGGTATTTCAGGAAACGGTACGGTGCAAATTATTTTAAAACATCAACCAGGAATCAAAGATGGAACTGAGGCACCCGGTGATACAGATGTTGATTTAAATTTTCAAACAAAAATTACAAACTAAAAACAATCAAGAACATGAAAAATAACAAGTTATATACTTTTGTATTATTTATACTTACTGTTGCCATCGTTAGCGGTGGCTGTAACAAAACAAAACAACATTCAAAGTGGCTCACTGGCCAAACATGGATAGTAAATGAAGTAAGTATTGATGGTGTGTCTTTTGGTTTGCTGCCTAAATTAAATTTTGATGATTGCGATATTTATGATGAAATATGCTTTGGAACTTTACAAATTGAAAACGCTGGTGTGGCCAACTTTGCCTGGCAAGTGCGAGAAAAAGGAAGTGTTTTTGAACTAAGTGATCAAACTGAAAATGTGAATGAAAGCAATGAAGAGGCTGTGTCATTCTCCTCCTCTTTTAGCGGCATCTACACTGTGAATAATGCGAATAAAAAAAACATGGAATTAGAAAGCAATAATTGCAAAAGATATCCTGGAAAGAAAGTAATTCTTAAACTTTCAAAAGAGTAAGCCACAAAAAAAGCCCGCATTTGCGGGCTTTTTTTTATAAACTTAAGAGAAAACTAATCCTCTTTTTTTGCTGTTTTTTTTGCTGCTGCTTTTTTTGGAGCGGCCTCTTTTTTGGCAGCAACCTTTTTAGGTGCTTCCTCTTTTACAGCTTTTACTTTTTTTACAGAAGCAACTGGCGCTGCAGCCTTTTTGTCTCTAGGTCTGCTTATACCAAATGAAGCCATTTTTATTTTTCCTTTTCTTGTTTTTTTATCCCCTTTTCCCATAGTAAATATTTATTGATTAGTCATTAATTAATTTAAAACCTATTCACAAACCTATACATTTCGTTTAATTAAACAAAAAAAATGTTGAATTACTATTTAACTTAAATCAAGCCATTACTCTTAGCTACCATATTACAAATTCTAAATAACAACCTACTACTTACATTTGCATCCCAATCGTTATTGCCAGTTTCATTTAAATCAAAAGCAATGATTTGCCTGCCACTTTCAACCACTTTTTCCAATAAATACAACACTTCATCTGTTTCAAACCCACCTGCAACAGGAGTTCCAGTATTAGGACATAATTTTGGATCTAAAGCATCAGCATCAAAACTTAAATAAACTTTTTGCGGCAATTCATTTACAATATCATTAAAGATATCATCTATTTTTTTGCCTTTAAATTGCGCTTGCTTTATATCACGATCAAAAAAAGTTTTAACTCTTCCATTTGCTTGTTCAATATAATTGACTTCTTCTTCACAATAATCTCGAATGCCCACTTGCACTAATTTACTTATTTGGGGTAATTTTAAAGCGTTGAACATGATACTTGCATGTGAATACTCGAAACCTTCAAACGCAGCTCTTAAATCGCAATGTGCATCTAATTGTAAAATTCCAAAATTTTCAAACTTTTCAGTAAGTGCCTCTATAATACCCAAAGGTGTGCTATGATCGCCACCTACTCCACCAATAATTTTACCTGAACTAATAATTTTTGATGTATACTCTTTTACTTGTTGATTAAATATTTTACCCCCTTCATTCACCTCATTATACAAGGTTTCTGCATGTTTTCCGTTTTCATTTAAGGTTCCAGAAGTAATTTGTAATAATATCTGAACTGCTTTACTTCTTAGTTTATCACTTTTAGAAACCCAATCTTTATTTACCTCATCCATACAAATGCCAATTTTCCAGGCTTCTTTAATGTAAGGATCAAATAAATCTACTTGATGTGAAGCATCAAAAATTAAATCGGGTGCATTTGCAGTACCAGCGCTAAATGAAACAGTAACTTCCCAAGGCAGTGGCAATAAAATAACAGCAGCTTCTTCCTTATTAAAAGGCAATCCAAAAATATTGCTATCTTCAGTGGCTGGATCGTTGGGGTTAAATTGTTTTATTTTTTCTTCTTTTGACATGCTTATTTATTTTACTGCAAAATTATAATTTTAACCTTGAGTTGATGGCAAAAAAAAAGCTTTCCAAAAATGGAAAGCTTTTTTTTAATGTGCTTTAGAAATTATTTTTTCTTTTTGTTAACTGTCTCAGCTAATTCAGCACCAGCTTTAAATCTTACTACTTTTTTAGCAGCAATTTTAATTTCTTTACCAGTTTGTGGGTTACGGCCTGTACGAGCAGCACGATCAGCTACTGAAAAAGATCCGAAACCTACTAAAGCTAATCTGTCGCCTTTCTTCAAAGCAGCAGTTGTAGCACCAATAAAAGCATCTAATGCTTTCTTAGCATCAGCCTTTGTTAACTCAGCATGTGAAGCGATAGCTTCTACTAATTCTTGTTTGTTCATGTTTTTAATTTTTAATTGGATTAATAAAACGTTTAACAGCAGCAAAAATAATTCAATTCAAATACGCACCAACACTGTAATGCAGAAAAATGACGTTTTGTTGAAAAATCGTTTTTTTTGTTAATAACTGTTCGCTGAAACCCTCTTTTTATGCGCCTTTTCATCCATTGCGAATGCCTTTAGTCCCATTTTGGGCTATTCTTATAACATTAGTGACCTTAAAAAGTGTGCTATCACTCGCTAAAAAGAGCTTAATTTTACTTTATGCCAAGTAATTCTTTTAATTTTATCTCCAATTCTTCTCCTCTTAAGCCTTTTGCTACTATTTTACCTTCTTTATCTATTAAACAAGTAAAAGGAATTCCAGAGATATTATACTGCTTTACCACAGATGACTGCCAGTAGCCCAAATCGCTTACATGAGAAGGCCAAAGCAAATGATCGTCATTTATTGCTTTCATCCAAGCTTCTTTGTCCTTATCTAACGATACACTATAAATATCAAATCCTTTGTCCTTATATGTATTATACATCCTTACTACATTAGGATTTTCGGCACGACAAGGGCGACACCAACTTGCCCAAAAATCAATTAAAACAACTTTTCCTTTTAAAGAACTTAAAGCAATGCTTTTTCCATCAGGATTATTTAAAGCTATTTCAGGGGCTAAAGAACCGATACTTAAACGGTCTAACTCAAACACTTTTTCGTGAAACATCTTTGTATAAGAATTATTAGGTAAGCTTTTGCTTAAGCTTGCATCAAGCTTTTTATAATAAGCTAAATGTGCATCAGGTGTTAATTTATCTATAATGGCCAAGCAGGCTAATGATGAACTATTTTTATCAATGAAATTTTTAATATAGTTATTTTCAAGGTCTACCATGTTGTTATAAGACTCCTGCAAAACAAACTTAATAGAGTCCAAGGCAGGATTGGCTTGTTCCCTTTGAAACACTCCATTTAATGAGTCTAAACGCTCTGCATTTCGCTGTAATTGATGCGTTGCCTCAAATAACAATGCACTTTCTTTTGAACCTTTAACTTGCGCAGTTTTTCCTAAATTATTAGCATCTGCGTTAAACTCAATTTGTTCTTTATCGTTTACTATTAATAGGATATAATTATTTTCTGCTAATCTAATTCTATAAAAACTTGGTTCTTTAGTATCAAATTTTAAGCTAAAATTACCTTTATCATCAATCTTAACACTGTCCTTAACTTTTGCATTTTGGGTTGTTATTTCATCCAAATAAACATAACCATCCTTGAAGTTAGTTAAATTACCCTTGATAATTCCTTGTTCGGGCTTGCTGCTGCAACTTAAAAAAGCTACAGTAAACAAAGCCATTAATACTATACTCAATAAGCCGCTATTTTGATTTTTCATATTTTGTTTTATTGTTTTTAATATAATTAAAAGAGAAAGCCTACTCTCAATAAAATAGGTATACCTCCATTGTAATAAGGAGAGGCAGGATCATTTATTAAATCATACAGTAATGATAAATAAACCCCTCCTATTTCACCCCCTGAGTAATAACCTATTCCTAAAGGAGCGCTTCCTATCCATATTCTTTTTTGATCGTATGGAGGCAGAGGATTATAAGTAGCCACGTTATAGGCATTGAATTCGCCATACGCAAAAAGCCCCGAAACAATAGCATATTGCGCAAAAACAGTTGGACCGTATATATGGGTAACATACTTTTGTCCATAATCTTTCAGACTAAAATAAATGTAATTAAAGCCTGCTCCAACCACTAACTTTTCTTTTAATTGATAACCCACTTTTGGTGATAATTCTACATAAGTCTGTTGTCCAAAAAAAGCTCCAAAACTACCACCATACCTCAATTTTTTAGCAAACTCTTCATTATTTTGTTTTGCCTGTTTGTCCTTTGCTTCTTTTTCAGTTGCTTTTTTGGCTTCTTCACTTTGAACGTAAGGATCAATAGTGTCGTTTTGCGCACAAACAGTTTGAAATGTGGCGATAACAGTTACAACCAATAATAAAGCATATTTTAGAGCGAAAGACCTCATCTCTTCAATTTTAAATTTGACTTATTAATTCTTTCATAATAAGTGTCATTTTGGGTTCGGCTTTTTCTGCTACTCTTTGCACATCTTCATGAGTTACCTTCACAATTCGTCCATCAACACCCATATCTGTGATAATTGAGATAGCGAAGCACGGAATACCCATGTGTCTTCCAACAATTACTTCAGGTACTGTACTCATACCAACTGCATCAGCACCAATGTTTCTAACATATCGATATTCGGCAGGAGTTTCTAAACAAGGACCGCTTACACCAGCGTATGAACCAACCTGCACTTTAATATTATTTTTTTCAGCAATTTCTTTTGCTAAAGCTATCAATTGAATATCGTAAGGTTCACTCATATCCGGGAATCGAGGACCTAATTCAGGATAATTTTTACCAATTAAAGGATTGGTTGGAAACAGGTTCACATGGTCATTTAAAATCATTAAATCGCCTATTTCAAAATTTGGATTTACACCACCGCTAGCATTGCTTACAAACAATTTCTCAATTCCTAAGTATTTCATTACGCGCACCGGAAAAGTTACCTGTTTCATGTCATAACCTTCATAATAATGAAATCTACCTTGCATGGCCACCACATTTTTACCACCTAATTTACCAAAAATAAGTTTGCCAGAATGCCCCTCTACTGTACTCAGTGGAAAATTAGGTATTTGCTCATAGGGTAAAACATGATGTGTTTCAATTTCTTTTACTAAACCACCAAGACCTGTTCCTAAAATGATACCCACCTGTGGTTTAAAATTTACTGTTTTTTCAATAAAATCGGCTGTTTGCTTAATTTGTTCTAACATAATTCAATATAAGTTGATTAAAATTTTCTTCATCCTGTTGATGCATTTGCACTGCAATACTAATAAAAAACAAAGGCAAATTGCTCCATTCTGAAGACAAATTTAAATGTAATAGTCGCATGGCATCTTTTTCTGTTGTTAAAATAATCTTTTTTGAAGTTCGCAAACCTTCGAATTCATTCTTTATACGTAACAAATCTGTTTTGCTAAAAGTATGATGATCATCAAAGCATATTAATTTATAGGCTTTGCATTTACTACGAACAAAATCTTCAAGTAAAGAAGGGTTAGCTATACCTGCAAATACTATTACTTCGGTATCTTTTCCAATTACATTCTTAAAATTAGGCTCAAGAAATACACTTTTATTAAAAAAATGAGTGAAGGCGTGGTAGTGAATATAACTAAAAAAAACCTGTTGATTTGCCTTAGCATTTATTTTAGCTAAAATATGCCTGCGCTCTATTGGTGAAAATATAGCAGGTGTTTTACTCACAATTATAATATCTGCCCTATGAATACCAATCTTAAACTCTCTTAAATTTCCAGTTGGCAACATCCTATCATCGTAATACATATGCGCATAATCGGTAAGCACAATATTTAAGCCTGCTTTTACTGAACGGTGTTGAAATGCATCATCTAGCAATATTACCTCCAAGGCTGGAAACTTAGCCAATAATTTTTTTATCCCCCTTCTACGCTTGGCATCAACTGCAACAATAATATCCATAAATTTATGATAATACTGTGCTGGCTCATCACCTATGGTTAATGCATTATCAGTTAGTGAAGCAATTCTAAAACCACTTGTTTTCCTTCCATAGCCTCTCGAAAGCGTAGCAATTTTAAAAGTATCACCAAGAAGCTTAATTAAATACTCTATGTGGGGAGTTTTGCCAGTACCACCTGTACTTAGATTTCCTACAGAAATAGTTTTAACCTTTGGATAAAAAATGTAAAATAGCTTTTTATCAAAAAACCAGTTTCTTAATTGAATAATTAACCCGTATAATATTGAAATAGGATAAAGAAATAAGCGTAGAATTTTTATCATTTACATGAAATTAAGTTAATACTACCTATTGTTGGAGTTTAACAACAAATCCGTTATGACCAGCAATTCTTTAACTATAGTTATACTAAAATGGTTATAAATTATCCACAATAATATCATTTTTTAAGACAAATGCACTAATAGCAATGATAATAATGTCTTGTTGCTTCATCTTATTTGAGACAAAACTATAAAAGAGGTATGAAAAATTCTATTAATTAGCGTTTGTACTTTTCACAATGAGTAAAAATAGCTGCTCATTTTTCAAGATGCACAAATAGCCTATTTTAATAAAAAATTAAACATTATTACCCCAGTTTTTCAATTCATCTTCAGTCCATAAATCTGGAAAGAAAATTCTTTTTTGGTACTTGGGATGCATATATTTCCTCCAATCGCTACCTCCTGTGGCTTGGGCATTTCCTAAATATTTTCCAGCCGCATGATAATGTGCCATTACCCAGGTTACATTTACTGTATAATCGTAATGCCTCATGGCATCTATTAATAACTTATCTTCTTTAACCTCTTTTGGAAGCTGCTTAAAGCGTGTCCACAAATTAGTGGTGTTGTACTTTTCCATAAGGGTTAAGAAATAATTTTTATAGCGCTTTTCGAAGAGTGTAATTAATGTGTTCTTCTTTCCTGTTGCATGATCTTTACCAGCAGCTTGCCAGTATAAATGTTCGTAGGCGTGCTCATAAGGTGTATTTCTATCGATGGTTGCTCTAAAACGAAAATCTATTAAATTAATTAACTCTGTTGATGAAAACTCAATTAATCTATATTGAGCACTTTGAAATCCACTTGCGGGAGTTAATGTATTTCTAAATTTCATGTATTGCTCTTTTTCCATACCGTCTCCCATGATGCTGAACGAAGACGAAAGCATATCAAAATAACGACTAATTCTTCTTAGTTTTTCGGTAAAAAAAACAGCCTCTAATTTTTCTGCATCACTTACTTGATTAATTTCCCATAAAATCATTTTAAACAACAATTCATTAATTTGGTGGTACATAATAAACACCATTTCATCTGGCTGTGTGGTTCGCTGTACTTGCAAACTCAATAATGCATCAGGTAAAATATAGTCCCAATATGTTATAGGATTTGCCCAAACTAATCCTTCTAAATGCACGTTGGTTTGTTGCCCTATGGCATCAAATTTTTGATCTAATCTATTTAAAATTTCTTGTTGATATTCGTTAGACATAATTTTTATTTTTTAATGAAACTATTATGAATTTAGCAGATTTAATTGCAAACAAATAAACCTTCAACAAATCTATGAAATTATTGAATAATCCTAATTTTAATAAGCATAATCAGAAAGATATTGAAATCTTTCGCCTAAAGCGCCATCTTTGGCAATAGTTGCTCTTTCAACAATCCCATCATTATCAGAAATCAAGAGTGATGGCAGCACTTTTTCTATTAATTCTTTCCCAAAATCTTCCGAAGCATCACGGGGTAACTCACATGGCAAATTATCAACCGCCATTACTGTAATAGTGCTGTTGTCAAATGGCTCTGCAATTTCTTCGGTCATTGGATTATACCCAAAAAACTTGCTTTCTATTGTAGTTGATTGGGTTGTAGATGGAATTGAACCATCAATATCGCAGGTTATATCTGCAATTACACTAATATGAAAATCGTGCGAACGCATTTCTTCTTTAGTAAACAACTTTGGAGCTGAAGGATTCCAATAACTGCAATGCAAAAGCAAATCGCAAGCCTTGGTAAACTTACTAAAAGTTGATCTAAACTTCTCGGGGTGTTTGTAAAAGGCCTGCAAATTCCATCCTGAGCCATCTAATGCCTCATTGTAATTATTGCTATGCAGTTGCACATAGGTTGGCTCTCTAAATGAATATTTTACAAATTCGAATGGAGTTACTCTTCTGATTTGCATAGCTCCAAGCAATTCAACAGCTCCGTTTGCAACTCTTCCGTTACCAGTTACAATAATTTTAATATTGGGCAATCTTACCTTTTGTAATTCAATCATCATTTCACGCTTATCTCTGCATAGATGGGCGGGTTTAATATCATATAAATTATATTTTAACCCATACCCCATTAAACCATTATAAGTACCCACAATACCAGCATAATGCCCAAAGCCAATAATTCTGTTATACTCTGCATCTACCAAACATTCATAATCGATTAATTGTATTTTCTTTTCAATGATATCCTGAATTAATTTCTTGTTGTGAGCCTGCTTTTTAATAGTGTGCGAAAAAAACATATACTTTTTATTTGAAATTAAAAGCTCTGTTGGTACTTCTTTTACGCCAAAAATTATATCACAATCGTCTACATTATCCACAACAGCAATTCCTTGTTTTTGATACTCGTCATTTGAATAACATCTTAGATCACTTTTTTGAACATACACCTTAGTGCCAGGAAATCCCTGCTCAATTGCTCTACACTGCTCTGGCGTGAAAGAAACCCTCTTATCTGCTGGAACTTTTCCTTCCTTTAAAATACCTATTTTCATATTTCTGTTTTTATATTTTTTTTAAATAATTAGCTACGTTATTATTCGCAAAATTAGTAATAGTTATGATATGTTTTGAAGCCTTTACTCAATGGAATTATTAGTTTGATTATATTTGTGTATGGATTCAAATGCATCTTTAAAAGTTAGAATAGATAAATATTTATGGGCAATAAGGATGTACAAAACTCGCTCTATTGCCAGTGCTGCATGCAATGATGGCAAAGTAAAGCTCGACCAAGAAACGCCCATAAAAGCATCTAAAACTATAAAAATTGGAGAAATCTACAGCTTAAAGCTTGAAGGAAAACGTATCGTAATTCAAATTGCCAAATTAATTGAAAAACGCGTAAATGCAGCGCTTGCAGTAGAATGTTATGTTGATATTACCCCCGAAGAAGAAAAAGAAAAACAAAAATTAATGAGTGCATTTTACTTTTCTGGCGGCAAACGAGGCAATAAACAAGCTCGTCCTACTAAAAAAGACAGAAGAAAAATTACCAAACTCCGAGGTGATATCTGAGCAAAAAATTAATTTTCGGAAAAAATATATTTATCCTTTCTGGGGCCATATAAATTTTGATTCCCACTTTCTACTTTAATGGTAAGATTGTCGATTTGAATGTTTTTCTTAAATTGATTATAGACATAAACCGAAATTTTATCTTCGGCTCCTTTTAATATTGGAAGTCTTATTGAAAAATAACATGTATTCCAGGCGCCAATTTTTGTAATAAATGGTTTTAAATTTAATCCGGCCCAATGATAATTTTCTTTACCATGATCAACACTAAAAACCAAAATGGCATCACCATCCTTTTCGAAGGTCTTTAACTGAACACTTGCATGAATTATGTTTGAAGTACTTTTAGTAATCTCTTTAATACCAGCTGAAAATGTTGAACCAAATTCAATTTTATCGTTCATAATTTCAAAGGTGTTTGTAACCTTTGCGCTATCTTTTCCTGTTGATATTGGATTTGAAAAGTATTTTTGACTATGCTCATAATTTTGTATATAAATTGACTCAATTGTTTTAATTTGGGCCATTGAGTCATTATTATTTTTGCTGTAGAGATAAAATTCTGAATTAAAATAATGCACTTTTCTGACTAAATATGGATAAGCGTCTTGAATAATGTGATTTATTTCGGGTGGACAATTCGAATTTGTCCAACAATATAAAAAATAAGGTGTTTTAGCCCCTGATACAATTTTAACTACCTCCGACAATTGTTCTCTTCCAGCATTGTTGTAAAACACAAAAGGGCTGTTATTATTTAGCTTGGATAGATAATAACCAATGTAAGATGAGTCAGTTACATTAATGGCTCTGGTAATATTTATCGCACCATATTTTTTATCTGCTTCATCAATATGAACTGCAATTTCCTTGAACTTTGCAAACTCTTTGCTTCCATTGAACTTGTTTATCGCATAAATTTGAGTTATTCCAGCAATTAGTATAAATGGGACCAAAATGAAAACAGCTTTCTGATTATTAGGTGTAAGTGAAAATATAAAAAAGAAGATAAACGGATAGGAAAATATTAAAATGCTATGCTGAAGCAATGGGCTTAGATAAATACTATAAAAATAGGCTATCAAAAGGGGGAATAAAAACCACAATAAAGCCAGCCATCTTAATTTATTCTCAGGTAATTTATATGGCAGTTTTATGGCAGCAATTAACCCAACTAATAATATAAATAATAAATACCACTTAGATTGATTAAACATGTACTTCGTGTACAACTTAAAATAATCACTTTCCGGAGCAGCCAGCCAACCTAATCCACCGGCCGAAAATTGGTTGATGGTAATTTTTAAATGTGGCAAAAACAAAAGCAAGGCTCCAATACCACAGAAGATATACATTTTTCTGTTCATCTTAGAAACCATAAACAAGCCCGATATGCCTAAAATAGCTACCATCAAAAAACTAAAATAATGATTATACATACTCAAAATCATTCCAGCGATAAAAATGATTAAGCTAATGAACTTGGGCTTCTGATTTTTTTGAAGAAAAATAAATCCATTCCATCCATGCAAGGTTAATAAAACAAAAAACAAACCTGAGCTATATGGTCGTGCAATTTGACTGTACAAAATGGCAAATTGAGAAACTGCAAGTGTAGCAGTTATAAGCACTGCCGCGTAATAATTAAACCATTTACGAGACGTTAAATAGGTTAAATAAACTGATAAAATACCCATTAAAACAAAAGGCAATCTTAGTGATGCCACAGAGGTTCCAAAAATTTTACACCAAAACCAAATAATAATTTGAGCACCAGCAGGGTGAAAGTCGTTGGCCACATAAATAAAAATATTATCATACAAACTACCATAACTATAACCCAGCAATGCGCTCAATTCATCGTTAGTTAAGGACCAACTTGCATAGCCATAAAATCTAACTACCGCAGCTACTATCATAATCAGTAACACTAGCCAACTTTTAGGAGTTAATTTCTTCATTTTGATTTGTAATTATGCAAATATAATGGTTGAATTCACATTTTTGTGTTATTAATTCAACTTAAATTAATGGCGAATTATTAATTTAGTCTTTTAAAATAGGTATATTTGTACCACTTTTTAACTCAGATATCTATACAAAAGCATATTTTTATGAAACTTTAAAAGTAAAAATTCGTTAAAACGAACCAGTGATTAATTAAATTACTTATTTTTTTGGTTTAATGCATTCATTTTAAACACCTTACAATTATTTAAAACTTAATATTAATTGCTCATTTTGATAAAAAAAATAAATAAATAAATATACAATGAAAAAAATCACAACAAGCCTCCTCTTCTTTTTAATGGGCTTTTTGGGATTGGCTAACCAAGTTAATGCGCAAACAAATGCCATTCTGGTGCCAACTTACCAAAATCAATCCGAAATGCCCTCTAAAACAAGACCAGAGCAAAAACTGCTCAAGCAACTTCCAATGGTTGTAATCAATGAAAATGGACCTGACTTGACCTTATTTGAGTCAGAGATGAAACAATGGACGTTAAAAAACCCTTCGGTTTTAAGTCAATTAGACAAAACTGTCATTGATTTAATTAATAAAAAACAATTTGAAAAATTAGCTGAAATTTTGATTGAAATGGGCCACAGCAAAGAAGTTGCCGTAATAAACTATATAGGAGGTAAGCATGAATAATTTTTCACGAAATCTACTGTTGCAAAAAATAGGATTTTTGTTCCTAGGCGTCCTTTGCTCGTTCAAAATACAAGCGCAAGTTGCAGCGCCAAATTATACTTTTTCTACTACAACAGGAACATATACCCCAATTGCAGGTGGAACAGTTGCAGTATTTTCTGATCAATCGGTTCCAAATAATTGGGATGCTGTAACCATACTTAACCAACCCATAGGATTTACCTTTACTTATAATGGCAGTCCTTATACTACCTTTAGTATTAATCCAAATGGCTACATTGCCATGGGAGCCACAGTTTCTTCGGCTGAAAATAATCCTATCTCGGGAGGGGCAACCGATAATGTTATCTCTGCATTTGGAAGAAATTTATTGGGGACGCATACTGTATTAGGTAACACTACTTTGGGTTCAGCAGATATTACAGGTGTGGCACAAACTGGAGGTATTGAAGTTGGAGCAAGATTATTTAGTCCAGGATTTTTATCTGGGCCAACGGTACTTTCTAAAACAGTTAACTCTATTACCATGTCTTCAAATGCAACTGCAACAAGCGTAGGAGCGGTAGTTTGTACTCAATACACGAGTGAAATAAGATATCAAACTATTGGTTCTTCACCCTCTAGAACACTTGTAGTGCAATGGAAAAATGCAAGAGGCTTTAGTATCAATAATCAAAGATTAAATTTTCAAATTAGACTGAATGAATCAGACAATTCAATTAATTTTGTTTATGGAGATTGTTCATTTGCCAGTGCAGCCGGTGGTCCTTTTACTGGTCCACAAGTGGGATTAAGAGGTGTTACTTCTGCTGATTATAACAATAGATTAGTGAATGCCGGTTCTGGAAATGACTGGAATACCAGTATAAACGGAACGGCCAATACTTCTTTATTGGTTATTGGCGCCTTAATTACCCCCCCAACATCGGGCAGAACTTACACATGGACACCACCACCACCATCAGCTATTGATATTAGTTTAAATGCTTTTATCAATCCAGGAGTAAGTTGTGGAAGTTCATCTGAAACGGTAACTGTACAGCTTAAAAATGAAGGATCTGCCTCTCACAATTTTGCCACGAATCCTACCACCGTTACAGTAGCTGTTACTGGACCAACTATTACTAGTGTTAGCGTTATTGTTAACACAGGCACCCTTGCGGTAAATGGCACACTCAATGTTAATTGCGGTCCAATTGATATGGACGACAATGGCACCTATAATTTTGCTTGCTCTCACACCACAACAGGAGATGCTGCACCAATCAATGATGCACTAGCTACTGTCAGTCGAGTGATCTCAAGAAACACAACTTTCCCCTACAATGAAACTTTTGCCTCTGCACCTAATCCTGCTTATTTGACGCAACCTATTGCGCCTAATGTAGCAGATAATTGGGCCATTTTATTTGGAACCAATTTTGTCCCTGGATTTACTGCTCCTCCAGATTTGAATACTGTAAATAATGGTTATGCTATTTTTGCAAGTTATGATTTTATTGTGGGTAAGGAAGCGCGATTAATTTTACCATGCATGGATTTTACAAGTTTAACTTCACCAGTAATAACCATTAGTATGGCTCAAGATGACAATGCGTCCTTTGCCAATGATCGCTTACGTTTTGAGGTGTCTTTAGATGGGGGTAACACTTGGTCATTTGTGCCAGGAGCCCCTGTTTGCAGCAGACATAACGCTTTAGCAAGCACCATGTTTTGGCAAGATTACACTGCTTGTCTTTCTGCCTATGCAGGCAATCCAAATGTGAGATTGGCTATTAGAGCAACCAGTGAAAACGGATTTGATATGGCTATCGACCAAATCACTGTTGAAAATGCCTGTCCAACAGTAAATACAATTACTGCAACATCTATAGGCTTCTCAACGGCTACTTTAAATTGGAATACAATTGGATGTGGAGCATCTGCATTTGATGTTGAGTATGGCCTTTCACCAGCTGGTCCATACACTACTTTAAATTTAGGGCTTTTAAATACAACAAACATAACTGGTTTAACCTCATCAACACCATATCATTTTAGAGTGCGTGCCAATTGCGGTGGGCCTCTTAGCCCATGGAGTCCTTTTGAGCCTTTTTCCACATTGGCTCCACCACCTGTGAATGATGGATGTCCAGGTGCTTCAATAACTCCAATACTTTTGTGTAGTTTTACCGCAGGTACAACTGTAAATGCAACATCCTCTGGAGTTGCAGCACCAAGCTGTGGTGGTGATCCTGATGATGACGTTTGGTACACTTTTGTGGCTCCATCAGCTAATGTTACAATAACTGCACAGGCTACTTCGAGTATTGATATTGTTTTGGCATGCTATCAAGATAACAGTTGCATTACGCCTGCTCAGGTTAATTGTGTAGATAATACTTTGGCTGCAGGTACAGAAACACTTAACCTTACATCCTTATCAATTGGCAATACCTATAGGATAAGAGTTTTTGATAAAAACACTGCAAGCTATGGCACATTTAATATTTGCGTAACTTATATACCACCTCCACCAGCCAACGACAACTGCTTAGGAGCAATAACTTTAACGCCAGGAGTTTCATGTGTGAATACTGTTGGTACGGTTGAATATGCAACCTTGTCAACTCCTGGAACCTCATGTGGTGGTAATGCCAATGATGATGTTTGGTACAAATTTGTAGCAAGTTCAACTTCTGTTGACATTACTGCTGTTGGTGCTATTGGGAATGACCTAGTGCTTGAATTGATGTCAGGTAGTTGCGGTTCTCTGAGCAATTTGGCTTGTGCTAATCTTTCTGGTTCTGGTGGTACTGAAGTAATCTCTCAAGGAGGGCTTTCCATAGGAGCAACTTATTACATCAGAGTATTTGACTATGGCTCAGGCTATCCATCTGATAGTAACTTTGATATTTGTGTAGTAAATCAGGTAGTTTTATATCCTCCACCCGCTAATGATTTATGTGCAAATGCTATTTCATTAACATCAAATCCAACCTGTATAATAACCTCTGGAACCACTTTAGGCGCCACAAATTCTGGACTTGCGGGTAGTTTGTGCGGTGGTTTTGTCGCTAACCCCGATGATGATGTTTGGTATAGCTTTGTGGCAACCTCTGCGGCTCATGATATTATTTTAGCGCCAACTGCACCATTAAACGCAGTTTTAGAATTAAGAACTGCAGCTTGCAATGGTGCCTTAATTCAATGTGTAGATGGCGCTGGTATTGGCGGAACTGAAACGTTAAGTTTGCAAGGCTTATCCATAGCAACTCCTTATAGAATAAGAATTTATGGACGAGGAGTAGGATATGCTACCCAAGGAAATTTTGATATTTGTATAGTAAATGGAGTGGTAACTCCTGGTCCTGCAAATGATAATTGCAGTGGTGCTATTACAGTTGTACCTAGTGGATCTCCAACTTGCGCATCACCCACAGCTGGAACAGTTTTAAATGCCACGCAGTCAGCTCCTTCAACAATTTGCTTTGGTACTAATAATGATGATGTTTGGTATAAATTTGTGGCCACTCAATCTGTACACAATGTGATTGTAACAGGCTCGGCACAATTCGATGCCATTATTGAAGCATTTAGCGGTGCTTGCGGTGCATCTGGAATAGCCTGTATGGATAATACTGGGGATGGTGGCACAGAAACGCTCTCTTTAACTGGTCTAACACCTACTGCAACATATTATATTAGAGTGTTCGATGAAGGTGTCGGAGCTCCGCCAACTTTAACTTTTACCATTTGTGTTACAACGCCTGCTATTCCAGGCCCCCCAGCTAACGACAATTGTGCGGGGGCCATCAACTTAAATCCAGGTAATAGCTGTTCTCCATATTTGCAGAACGCAGCTGGTGCAACATTATCTCCACAATCTACACCAATTTGTGGTGGTAATTTAAATGATGATGTATGGTTCAAATTTACGGCTGCGCAAACTTCTTCAATCATCCAAGCTACCGGACAAGGAGCTTATGATATGGCCATTACGGCCTATAGTGGAAGTTGTGTAACAACTACATTTTTAGATTGTATTAATAATACTGGTCCAGGTCAAACTGAAACACTGACCTTAAATGGATTAACCATTGGACAAACCTATTTTTTAAGGGTGTATGATTTTGCAGCAGGTGTGCCAGTAAATGCAAATATTTCAATTTGCGTGGTAAATGTAATTCCTCCACCAGTTCCTACGAATGATTTGTGTGATGATGCTATTCCTATGAATTGTGGTGATATAGTTTTTGGTCAAAATTCTAATGGAGGAACCTCAGGTGGCGATCCAGTTGCTGTTTGTGGTGGTATGACCACAGCAGGCATCAACGGTATTTGGTACAGAACCACTGGAAATGGTGATTATTTTAGGGTTAGTACCTGCAATGGTACAACTTTTAATACCAAAGTGGCAGTGTACAGTGGAAGCTGTGGCACAATCACTTGTGTTGCTTCAAATGATGACTTTGCTGGTTGTGGTAGTGGTCAACAATCACAAGTTTCATGGCAATCTGTAAGTGGAACAGATTATTTTATTTTAGTAGGTGGATTAGGTGGCGTACAAGGTATTTTCCAATTAAAACTGGAATGCTTCCCATGCATTACCCCAACTGTAGCGGGTACAATATCAGTTAGTCCTGTTCCTTCAACGAGTACTGTTAATGACTCCTATACATTAGCATTAACAGGAAATACTGGCGATGTTGTTCTTTGGGAATTTTCATTAAATAATTTTGCTACTATAAGTAGCACAGAATTATCTGATGGCAATAATGACTTAACTGTTATTGACAGAATTAATGGTAATTTTTATGTAAGAGCTCAGGTTCAAAATGGGCCAGGTTGTACAGTGCAAACTACACCTATAGTTACTATTACCCCGCGCTGTGCTTCAAGTATTGCAAATAGCCCAAGTGTAATAAATCATTATATCACTAACGTTCAATTTAACACAATTAATAATAATTCAACTTATGACAGCAATGGCGACAACTATCAAAATTTCCAAGCGATAAGTTCAACAGTGCAAAAAGGTTTTTCTTATCAATTGAAAATTAAAACTTTTGGTGTGGCTCTCCTTGGCAGAGTAGCTTGGATTGATTTGAACGGAGATAATAGTTTTAATGGCCCTGGTGAAAATATTTTGCTCCCTCAAAGTCCCACAGCTGGAACCACTACCCATATTGTTACAATACCTTGTACAGGAATCAATGGTACAGTGAGATTAAGAGTTATGGTTACCGGTGGTATTCCGAGTGCCGACCCATGCGATGTAACTGGATATAACAGTGGTGAAATTGAAGAATATACCTTAAATATTGCAGGTACTGGTTATGGAGCTTGGGTTGGAGGAACCAATGATTGGTGTTTACCAAGCAATTGGGCATGTAATACCGTGCCTAATGGTTCAATTGATGTAACGATTCCTGTTGGTGCTGTTCAAATTCAACTAAATTGCAATGCAACTTGTAGAAATATTAATTTCCAGACCACTGCTCCTTATTTTGTATCTAATGGTCTTAATACCAATGGTTTTAAATTAAATGTAAAAGGTAATTGGTCGGTTTCTGGATCTGCCAATTCAACAACAATAATTGTTGATCCAACTCTTACACCAGGCGCTGTAGAGTTTAATGGAACCCTTGGTGCCCAGAGTATAAGTGGTAAAACTACATTTAACAATTTAACCATAAATAATACAAGTGGCAATACTACACTAAACAACACTACAAATGTTGCGGGTGTTTTAACTAGCACTGCAGGAACATTGGCCTCAAATGGTTTTTTGGTTTTACGCTCTGTGACTGGAAAAACAGCATTGATTAACCCTTTAGCTGGCAGTATTACTGGTGATGTAAGTGTTGAACGAAAAATAGGTTCAATCTCTGGATATCATTTCCTTTCTTCACCTGTTTCTGGTGCCATGGTTAATAATACTACAACTGGCTGGAGAGATGATTTTACAATTCTCAGTTCACTAGACGGGCAAGTGTTTATACCTGGCAACAATTATACCCAATTAGCGACCGTTTGGGAATATAATGAAGCTGACTTGAACCCTAACCCAGATTTTGGATGGATAGGTGCAACAGGTGTTGCCGATCCTATTACTCCATTAAAAGGATTTGCTTGCGTAGTTCCTGCAAATATCACTGTAGATGTAAAAGGACCTTTAAATAATGGCAATATTCCAGGTGGCTATGCTTTAACTAAGGTAACGGATGGTTTGAACTTAATTGGCAATCCTTATCCATCGCCAATAGGTTGGAATGCATTGCAATCATCAAACAATACAATCTTAGCCACAAGTGGTTATAAAGCTTTTGTAACCACTGGAGGTTATACAGGCTCATACGGCAACTGGGATGGTTTGGTAGGTACCAATGGAGTTACAAACACTATTGCATCTTCACAAGGTTTTTTTGTAAATGCATTAATACCAGGTACGATAAACACTAATAATACCATTAGAAATACCTCTTATGCTGATTTAGGTGCCACTTTCTTTGGTGGTAGCAGCATTGTTGACTTGTTAAGAATTGAAGTACAAGGCAATGGTTTTTTAAACGAAACTGCTATATATTTTGATGGCACTGCTGCAGATGGATTCGAGATCAATAGAGATGCAACTTTGCTGTATGCTCCTGCTGGATCTGGTGCTCCAAATATTTATAGTATAGTTGACAGTTTGGATATCACCATTAATGTAATGGGATTGCTAAATACTGATAAAACAATTCAACTTGGTGTCAAAAGTCAAGCGGCTGCTACTTACAACCTAGTTTTAACCGACATCACATCTTTTGCACCTTCAGTAATAGTGTATTTAGAAGATACGCAACTTGATACCATTATCAATTTAAGAAACCAGCCTAGTTATAGTGTAAGCTTGCCAATTGGCAATTTCAAAACTAGATTTTTATTGCATTTCCGTCCAGCCGTTTCATATACATCAACTGCGGAAACTTGTGCTGGCAATGATGGCTCTGTCATCATAGATTATCCATCAAATCAAACCTTTGATGTTGAAATAAAAGATGTAAATGGAAACATAGTTGGTTCACTTACGGCCGCAAATGGACAGCAAACAATCACTAACTTAGATGCAGGTAATTATATGGCTGAAATGACCTTTGGTGTTGCACCTGCTATATACAATGCAACAGATTTTTTCTCCATCGCCGGAGGCAATTCAATCACGGCAAGTTTAACTGCTAGTCAAAATTTTGTTGATATTTATTCAAATACAAGTATTGATTTTATTGCATCAGCACAAGGCGCTACCAGTTTTGATTGGAACTTTGGAGACGGTACAACAATCACAGATGGGCCTGCGAATATTTCTCATACTTTCACGCAAGCAGGAAATTACAATGTTACTTTTAATGCTACGAATGGAATATGCAGCGATACTGCAGTAGCAACTGTTGAGGTAATTAACACTACTGGAATATCTGCAATCAATAGTCTAAATCCAAGCATTGTTAGCGAAGGCGACCGAGTAACTATTAAATTTGGCAAATTAGAAGGAACAGGCACTTTAGAGTTATTTAATTTAATTGGAGAGCGCATATATCTGCAAGAACAGGTTAATTTTAAAGGAAGTAAACAGTTGAATTTTACAGCCATCGCAGTTGGCCATTATTTACTTAAAATGACAAATAAGGAGAAAGTTTACACCCAAAAAATTAGTATAACCCGTTAAACTTGAATGTAACTTTAGATTTATAAGCCTCGAAGTTAATTCTTCGAGGCTTACTTTTTTATCGCTATTTATGGTTTATTCACGCTTTCATTTAATGTTTTTTTTGTTAATTTGTATTTTTAATTAAAATTATGGGACAAGAATCAAATCAAGCACTTAAAAAAGTAGCTTACTATGTAGGTGTTTTTATGGTTGTAGTATATATTTTAATAGGTTTAAGCCTCATATTTACGAATGTTTTTTTAGAAATTATTCCCAAGAACAGGCCTGTATATGGTAGTATTGTTCTTATTTATGCTGCTTTTAGACTTTATATGGCTTTAAGACTGCGTAAGAACAAGTCTTTAGAAACACAAATTGAACAATGATTATTGCTTAAACACGTTATCGCTTATAAATAAATGCATCAATTGAAAACACTTATTTTATTTATCTTTTTAATAGCATTTTATTCGTGTAACTACAATCCTGTTGGTGCCGATTACACAGACACACCCACTTCGGGAAAAGTGAGCATAAGTGTGGATGAATCTTATGCACTTATCTTTGATACGCAGATTTATACCTTTGAGTCTTTATATCCTAATGCAAAAGTGAGCGCCAGATTTAAGCCCGAACAAGAAGCATTGAAAGATCTACTTGATGATTCGTCAAAGGTGGCCGTACTCAACAGAGAATTGACGAAGGCTGAATTGGCCAAATTTAAAGCGGCCAATATTTATCCTGTGACAACAAAAATTGCCGAAGATGCAATTGCATTAGTGGTTAATAATAGCAATATAGATACTGCCCTGAGTTTAAAACAAATTAAAAATTTTATCACTGGCGCAGATACTACCTGGCCTCAAAACAAATCGCAAAGAATTAATATTGTTTTTGACAATCCGAATTCAGCAAATTACAGATATATTAAAGAACTCGTGAAGAATAAAGAATTTGGCAAAAATGTTTTTGCAGTAAAATCAAATCCTGAAGTGATTGCATACGTAAGTGAACATGAAAATGCCTTGGGAGTAATAAGTATCAATTGGATTAGTGATATGGATGATACGCTATCGCAATCATTTCTAAAAAAAGTGAAAGTGGTTGGACTAACAGATGAAGAATATCCTAACGAGCTTACCAGATTTAGAAAACCTCATCAAGCTTACATTGCAAACAAATTATATCCTCTTTGCAGAAGTGTTTATATGATTAACAGACAAACACGTGCAGGACTTGGCACAGGTTTTGTTTCCTTTGTGGCAGGCGAGAAAGGACAACGCATGATGAAATTGGCTGGTTTAGTGCCTGCAACCATGCAAGTAAGATTGATACAAATAACGAATAAACCTCTTAATTAATATATGCAATTCTCAATGATTAAATTAAAAAAAACAAAGATGTTTCAAAACATCTCTATAGCGGTTAGTGGAATATTATTTACAGCATTATCTGCGCAATCACAAACTATACAAGAAGCCATTAAATTCACAGATAACGAGCAATTTGAAACAGCCACCCGCGCCTATAAAGCATTATTAAAAGGACAGCCAGCGAATGGCGACATATACTTTTATCTAGGTGAAAACTACTTCAAAAATGATGATGTTGATAGTGCATTTTACTACTATAAAAAGGGTTTTGAGGCTGGTCCAACCAGCCCTTTGAACTATGTTGGACAAGGAAAACTTTTACAATTTGAAGGCAAAAGCACAGAAGCCAAAACGCAGTTCGACAAAGCACTCACCATGGGCGCTGGTAAGAATATTGTTGTATTATTAAAGGTTGCCGAGGCACTAATTAAAGCACCACAAAAAGACCTTGATCAGGCTGCAAAGTTATTAGAAATTGCCACTAAGTTAGATCCTAAAAATCCCGAAGTGTATATTCTAACTGGCGATATGTATCTTGAAAAAACCGATGGTAATAATGCCATTGCCAATTACAAAAAAGCACAAGATTTAGATAAATCTTCAGTAAAAGCTATTCTAAGAGTTGGGCAGTTATATAGTAGAGCAAAAAACTACACAGAAGCACTTGATTATTATCGAGATGCTGCTAAAGTAGACTCATCTTTTGCTCCTGCCTACAGAGAACAAGGAGAGTTGTATTACATGGCTAAACAATACGAAAAAGCGAAAACTAAATATAAACGCTATTTAGATCTAGCGGGTAATAACTTTAGCGCCAAGCAACGCTATGCCTCTTTCTTATTTTTAAATAAAGAATATAAAGAAAGTATTGCACTATTTAACGAGCTTCAAAAGCAAGATACCACCAAAAACTTTGTGAATAGATTACTTGCTTATTCATTATATGAGACAGGCGATTATCCCAATGGGACTATATATATCAATCGTTTTTTCAATAGAGCACCGAATGAAAAAACGAAAATTATTGCATCGGATTTTGAATACAGAGGTAAACTTTTTTCAAAAACAGGAAAAGATTCTTTAGCCATTATTGACCTAGAGGAAGCTATAAAATTGGACACTTCAAAAGTTGAATTGTATAGTGAAATGGGAGCCATATATTTAAAAATGAAGAAATATGACAATGCCGTTAAATCATATGAAAGAAAACTGAAAGCTACCAATAAGCTTAATGCAAACGACTATTTTAGTATGGGTAGAGCTTATTTCTTTAACCAAGATTATATAAACGCTGATACCTGTTTTGGCACTTTAATAAAATTACAAAACACTTTACCTATTGGCTACTATTGGAGAGCAAGAACAAGCAATAAATTAGACCCAGACGGTAAATTAGGACTTGCCAAACCTTATTATGAAAAGTATGTTGAATTAACTACCGATAGTAAAAAATATTTGAAAGAGCTTACTGAGGCTTATGAGTATCTTGGCTACTATTACATGCTTCAAAAAGATAATGTTAAAGCAAAGGAACTATGGACAAAGCTAAAAGAAATAGATCCTAATAACAGCAAAGCACAAAAAGCTTTGGATGGTATAAAGTAGAACTTAATTAACAATATGGACCTTTCAACTGTAGAAATAAAAAAACAAACAGTTACTAGACAAACATTCTCAAAAAAATGAAAAGGATAAATACTGTTATATTTAATGGTATAAAACTGTAATAATTGAAATTTAAAAAGTTAATAGTATTTTTAGTTATCGCTCAATGTTGCAATTTAAAAGTTTTAGGTCAAAGTAAATTCCTAAAGCACACAGAAATTGGCGTATTATTGGGTGCAATTCATTATGCAGGAGATTTAAACCAAAGATTTAATATCCCACGAAACATAGGTCCAGGGGCTTCTTTGATTGTGCAAAGAAACTCTGCAAATACAAGATGGGGATGGCGGAACACCTTCAGTGCAGGGAGATTTAGTGCAGCCGATAAATTCTCAAAGGATCCATTTTTACAAAACAGAAATCTATCAGTAAGAACTTTCGTAGCTGAAGTTTCCTCTCAATTGGTGTTTAATTTTTTACCTTATGAAATTGGCGGCAAAACACCTGGTATATCATTTCCATTTACACCGTATATTTTTACAGGTGTTGCCCTTTACTACTTTTCTCCAAAAGCAGAACTCAATGGAACTTATTACAAATTAAGATTTATGGATACCGAAGGACAGGGGACATCTGTCTATCAAAGAAAAAGAGCAGCAGCAGTGCAATTTGCTATTCCGCTTGGTATAGGATTTAAAGCTTCTGTTAATAAAAAAATGGGTATTGGTATTGAATGGGGCTTAAGAAAACTGTATACCGATTATCTTGATGATGTAAGTATGAGTTATGTTTACCCACCTGTACTTATAAGAGAAAGAGGTCCAGAAGCCGCGGCACTGAGTGATAGAAGTTTAAATCTTGAGTTTGATGAAAATGAAAATTACTCCAACCTGTATCGGCAAAGAGGAAACTCTAATACCAAAGATTGGTATAGCTTTGTGGGTATATCTTTTGTTTGGCGAATTGATGATAATCGTGGCAGATGTCCTAGTTATTAAACAATTCAATTTTTGCTTTACAACATTTTGTAATACCTATTTTCTTTCATGTCTTTAATGAGCTTGTATTCTTTTACTTTAAATCGATAACCAATATTAACACCTCCCGAAAAGTACTTTTGATTTACTTCCCAAAAATTAGATTTAAGTTCATTAACATCATTAGCGGAGTATAAAGTAATAAACACATTTCGATTATTGAATCCTAGGGCAAACCTGCTATCTGCCGAAAAAGTAGTATACATACTTTTAGATTGTTTACCATCAAAAGCATTCGTATTTCTCCATTGAAAATCTGGACCAAGTGCAATGGTCATGTTAAAGAAAACGCGTTTAAACAACACTAAATTGAAAGAAAAACCGGCACAAGTAGAAAAACCAGTTGTATTTACTTTGTTTAAGTGGGCTATATCGCCATAAAACTCTCTCAGATAAAAAGGTACAAAAGCTGTATCTGAAGTCAATTTTTGATGGTATAGATTTCCTGAAAGCATTAGTGTTGCTGCAGATTTCATTTGACGGTGCATATTTCCATAAGCACTTTTATAGGCAAATCTATTCGAGTTTCTAAAAATTAAAAACTTAGACCTAAAAGTGCTCGATTGCATAGATGGATTCTGAAAATAAGGTTGCGTAGAATCATATCCTGTAAAATTCTGCGCAGTATTATTGTCGTAAAACCCTCTAAATCTTCGCCAACTGTTTTCCAACATCCAATGGTTTCCACCTAAATTTAGGGCAAGCGAATTTGTTTTGTTGTACCCTGTTTTAAAAAGTGTATTATCATCGGGCTGCACGGTCCGGTAATCATAAGCCAGTGAAATTTTATCATAAGCAAAACCAAAGCCAAAAGTTTCGGGTGCGGTTGATTTAAATGCGATGGAAGTTTTAGCTAAACTATCACTGGTATACTTTTGCTTAAAACCTACTTCATAGTACCTTTGCGTAGAGTAAAAAGTAACAATTAACCTGTTATCATATTTTTTATAATAATTTGTGTCTTGCTGAGCATACACCCTTGTTGCCAAAGAAGAAACAGTAACAAGAAGGCAAAAAAGTAAAATAAATCGCATAGATGAACGCATTATTCAAAAGTTGCAATTTCTTTAACGTTTTTTCTAATAGTAATCGCAATAGCATCTGTTGGAAGGTCATTGGCATCAGTGCCAAAAGGATCTTCAATTTCTTCGGCAATAAGCTCAATACTAGCAAAGGCATAAAATATAAAAACTACAATTGGCGCTGTCCAGTATTTAAAATCATACACAAAACCAAGCGGCATGGTAAACACGTATGCAAATATGAATTTCTTTAAAAACATGCTGTAAGAGTATGGTATGGGTGTATTCTTAATACGCTCACATGCACCACATACATTTGCCATTGTTTTTAATTCATCATTTAGCATTAACAGCTGTTCGGAGGTCAAATAGTTTTGTTTTTTGGCTCGCATAATTTCCTTTTCAATAGCCCAGATTAGCGCATTGGGTTTATGATTTATTTTTTCTAAATCATCAATTGAAATAGAAGTATTCTTTTCATAATCTTTGGATATGAATCGGCCTCTTAAATGTTCCTTTAACACATAAGGAAAATTCCCGATTAAAACATATAAATTATCTTTATCAACTTTTGCTTCCATTGGCATCATGGTGTTTACTTTGAGTGCGAAATTTCTTGAACTGTTCACCAATTCGCCCCATAATTTTCTTCCCTCCCACCACCGGTCATACGCAGTATTTGTTCTAAAAACCAATAACATTGAAATTACAAAACCAAGTAAAGAATGAATAACAGTAGTGCTTTTAAACTCCAGATAATGCATCTGCACCGACAAATAGGTAAGCAAAGTTGAATAAACAGCAGCTACGAATAGCGCAGGCAATAACATTCTAAAGGTATCACTTTTATGAAAAATGAAAATAAGTTTGAGCCAATCTTTAGGGTTATATGCTACCATAGAGTGCAAATATATTGCATTATAATTTAAATAATCGTAACAGTAAAGAAGAATACTTGAATCGAATCACTAAAATCCATTGTTGTACTAGGCAATAAAAATATTTTTTAATGCACAAACCAAGCAAAAAAAATTGTAAACTATTGACATTCTGAGCAATAGACTTAACATTGTTTAAATATAAAGTTTTATGGAATGGATATCACAAATATGTTAAATACAAAACCTATTTACCTATATTTCAAAGTTTTATCTATTTATTATAAAAATCATTTTGCACTTTTAGTAAGGTTTTGTACTTTTGCCCTCCCGAAAAAATATAAAACATGAAAAAGAATACACATCCGGAAAATTACAGATTTGTGGTTTTTAAAGATTTATCAAATGAATATGCCTTTTTAACGCGCTCTGCTGCCGATACAAAAGATACAATAGTTTGGGAAGATGGTAATGAATACCCTTTAGTAAAATTAGAGATTTCACATACATCACATCCATTTTATACTGGAAAAGTTAAATTGGTTGATACTGCAGGTCGTGTTGACAGATTCCGCAGTCGTTATGGTAAAAAAACAGAGGAAGTTAAAGGATAATCATTATTTTTTAATTAATCCATTAATTATAATGAACAGAAACCCTTCGGCAACGGAGGGTTTTTTGTGTTTTATAGCGCCATATTTTAAAAAATACTAAGTTTACCACTCAAAATAAACTCCTATGAATTATATTTTATTTGATGATGCCAATCGCCAGCAACTTTATCCATTCACCCTCAGCCGCCCGGTTTGCGAAATAAGGGCAGGTATTTTAACCATCAAACAAAAGTGGGAAAAGTATTTAGGTAAAAATTGTGCCTATCAAACGGTAAAATACTTAGAAGGCAAATTCCCTGCTTTGGGTAAAGAAAATAACCAAGAGGCTTGTTTGTATATCAATGGGGCTGTTTTTCCTAATGCGGAGCTCATCAACGAAATAAAAAATTTATCACCGAACACGGCCCTTGTAAAAAACAATCAAATAATTGCAATAGCTTGTGAAGCCTATGATCCCAAATTTAATCCAAATCATCATAACTATATAGCCAAGGAATGCCAATCCCCCATTCAAATAGTAGAAAAACCCTGGGAAATATTTACTCAAAACGGTAAAAACATACAAGACGATTTTACGCTCATCACTAAAAACCGCAGGAGCGCTGCCATTGATGCCAGTAATCAGGTAATTAACCCAACAAATATTTTTATTGAAGAAGGAGCCACTGTGCTTTGTAGTATTTTAAATGCCACGGCCGGGCCTATCTATATTGCAAAAGATGCCGAAGTAATGGAAGGCAGCATGGTTCGTGGTCCATTTTCTTTGGGTGAACACTCAGCTTTAAAAATGGGAGCTAAAATATACGGCCCTACCACTATTGGTCCCGAAAGCAAAGTTGGTGGCGAAGTAAACAATTCTGTTATTTTTGGCTATTCTAACAAAGCCCATGATGGCTTTTTAGGCAACAGTGTGATAGGCGAATGGTGCAACCTAGGCGCAGATACCAACAATTCAAACTTAAAAAACAATTATGGACAGGTAAAAGTTTGGGATATCGCTAACAACGACTGGCAAGCCACTGGATTACAATTCTGCGGTTTATTGATGGGAGATCATAGCAAAGCTGGCATTAACACCATGTTTAATACAGGCACGGTAACAGGCTTTTGCGCCAATATTTTTGATGGTGGTTTTCCACCAAAATACATTCCATCTTACAGTTGGGGCGGGCATAAAAATGCACCAATATTTGAATTAGAAAAAGCGATAGAAGTTGCCACCCGCGTATTTGAAAGAAGAGGATTGGCCTTTGGAGAAGGTGATAGGGAAATATTTGAGACCTTGTTTGATTTTTGATTGACGATTTAACGATTGATGATTGATTGATTATTTTTGATTGATGATTTACGATTTACGATTAATTATAATTTACGATTGATTTAGAATTTCTATGTTGGGCAAGTCCTTAGCGCATACAGTTTTCGTTTAGAATCAAAAATATCAGCAGCGCTAAGGTCGCGCTTTCCAGACTGCGCGGCAGTTTGTTTCAACTTAGCGAAGCGTTCTCATGAACTCATATAAAAAATAACACTTGTGAATAATCGCTTTTGCGGGCATACGTTTTCTAATTTACAAAAGTATCATAGTTTAACAAAGGTGTTTGATTTTGTTTTAACAAAAATTTTAATTTGCTATCAATCAAGCCAATGAGCTTAAATTTAACTATTAAGCAACCTGAAATTCTAATTCATAGTCAATAAGTAATAAATTAGCTAAATATTATCCCCTAAATCCTTTAATTTATTAGCTCAAATTCATGTAACATTAAAGGGCTAAATCTCGGCAGCAGCCCAAAGGATTTGAACATCGAAATTGAGCATAGCAATGGCAATATGAGCTTAGAGTTTCCTGTACAAGAAATAAGTGGTATGTTGTATGTGTATGATGTGAATGGCAAACTGGTTTACAGTGAGTCTGTTTCGCCATATACTTACATTAAAAATTTGAACTTGCAAAGCAAGTTACCTAGCGGTATGTATGCGCTTAGTATGGTGTTTGGTGAAGAGCGCTTTTTGGGGAAGATGGTGGTGGAGTAGATAAAAATTCTAAATTCTAATCTCTAAATTCTAAAATACTTTATTATTTAAAATTTGAAATTCCTTGTTTCTCACGAAGTCCAGAGGATTCGGGACGGGATTCATTATTTTTAAAAATTTCATTCAATAACGAAAGCTTCAATTCAAACGCTGGTAAGCTACGTAAGTACTTTGTATGATGTTTGGGGAGGAGCGTTTTTTGGGGAAGATGGTGGTCGAGTGCGTTAAATCACCCCTCTAGAGAGGGATAGGGGTGTGTTTTTAATGAAATTTAAAGTTAAATGAATACTAGTAAAAATGAATTGTAAAATGTTGCAGCACAAGCGTGGACGCTTGCGGTAGCGAATAAAAGGGTATTTTTTTTAATGATTAATTGTGAATTGAAAATTAGGAATGAAAAAATGTGGTATAATTAATTTAGAATTTAAAATTAGTTATTTGTCAATGGTTAATTTAGAATTTAGAATTTTAAATTTAGCATTTTAATTTATTTCCCCTTATCATAATCCACCACTATATTGTCTGTGAGGGCATGAGATTGGCAAGTTAAAATAAAGCCTTGTTTTACTTCGGCATCCAAGAGGGCGTAGTTTACTTTCATTTCTACTTTGCCTTCTACCAATAAAGCTCGGCAAGTGCAGCAAGAACCGCCTTGGCAAGCATAGGGCGCATCTAAATTAATTCTTAAGGCTGCTTCTAAAATGGTTTCATCGGGTAATAATTCTGTTACCACTTCATCGCCATCTAAAATAATGGTTAAACTGGCTTTTTTGGCACCTACAGGTTCCACAATAGCAGCTGCATCAACTGGTGCAGTAAAATACTCTAAATGCACTTGTGCTTTGGGTACATTTAAATTTTGTAATGTTTGCTCTACATTCTGCATCATAGGCGTTGGGCCACAGATAAAGATTTCGGTATTGCTCGTTACTTTAACGAAATTATTCATCAAAGCAGCCACTTTTTCGGTAGTCATAATACCTTTATAAATGGCCTCATAAGCAGCATCTGCCTGGTTGAGAATATGGTGTACTTTTAACTTCCCAGCAGCTTGTTGTTCAAGCGTATCAAGTTGTTGTTTAAATATTATTGATGCGTCATTTTCGTTGCCATAAAACAACTGAATAGCACTTTGTGGCTCAGCTTTTAAAACTGTTTTGATGATACTCAGCATAGGCGTAATACCACTTCCACCTGCAAATAAAATATACTCCTTTTTATTTGACGCGTTCATTGGGGTGTAAAAATTACCCATGGGAGTCATTACTTCCAGCACATCGCCTGCTTTTACATGTTCATTTAAAAACGTAGAGCCTTTACCTTCTTTTACTTTTTTTACGGCTACACGCAAATCGGCATCTGTTAAAGGACTGCTGCAAACTGAATAAGAACGTCTGATTTCTTGTCCACCAACGTTTAATTTAAAAGTAATGTATTGACCTTGCTGGTAGGTAAACTCACTGCTAAGGTTGGCTGGGATTTGAAATGCAATGGAAACGCAATCTGCTGTTTCGCGTGTAACTTCTTTTATGGTAAGTGAATGAAATCTTGACATGTTTGTGCTTTAAAAGGGGTGTAAAAGTATAAAAAAAACCGCAAAGTTTTGCTCCTTTGCGGTTTCAAAAAATTGATAATTATTTATGAAATAGAAGCTACATAATACTCTCTGTTCATGCGGGCAATGTTGGTTAATGAAATTCCTTTAGGACATTCAGCTTCGCAGGCACCAGTGTTGGTGCAGCTTCCAAAACCTTCTTCATCCATCTGATTCACCATCGCTAACACTCTTTCTTTGGCTTCAATTCTACCTTGCGGCAACAATGCATATTGTGATATTTTAGCACTCACAAATAAACTGGCAGAAGCGTTTTTGCAAGCAGCAACACATGCACCACATCCTATACAAGAAGCAGCATCCATGGCCAAATCAGCATCCGCCTTGTTTACCGGAATATTGTTGGCATCCTGCACCTGGCCTGTGTTTACAGAAATAAATCCTCCTACTTGCATAATACGGTCGAAGGCACTTCTATCAACCGCTAAATCGCGAATTACAGGAAAAGCATCAGCTCTGAATGGCTCAATATAAATAGTTTCACCATCTGTAAAGTTGCGCATATACAATTGGCAGGTAGTTGTTCCTCTCAAAGGTCCATGCGGGCGACCATTGATATGCATGCTGCACATCCCACAGATTCCTTCGCGGCAATCGTGGTCGAACGCTACAGGCTCATCGCCTTTTCTAATTAACTCTTCGTTCAACACATCCATCATTTCTAAAAATGACATATCAGCATTGATATTGTCGATAGCATAATCGACCATTTTACCTGTTGCTTGGGCGTTTTTCTGACGCCATATTTTTAAATTAAACTTCATATGATTGAGGTATTTAAAACCTGTTTAAACTTAATTATTACTTGTATGAACGTGTTGCCAATTTAATATTTTCGAAAACAAGCGCTTCTTTGTGCAATTGCGCTTCTTGTCCTACGCCTTTGTGTTCCCATGCAGAAACGTAAGCATATTCGGCATCATTTCTTTTGGCTTCACCCTCGTCCTGAAACTCTACTCTAAAATGTCCACCACAGCTTTCATTTCTTTGTAAAGCATCGTTCACCATTAATTCGCCAAGCTCGATAAAATCAGCCACACGTCCTGCCTTTTCTAAGTCAACATTCATTTCATTAGCACTACCAGTTACTCTTACATCTTTCCAGAAATCTTCTCTCAGTTGCTTAAGTAATCCTTTTGCTTTTGTTAAACCTTCTGCAGTACGCGCCATTCCGCAATAATCCCACATAATTTTACCTAATGCTTTATGAAAATCATCTACTGTTCTATTCCCTTTTACAGCAAGTAGTTTTTCGATTCTTTCATTGGCTGCCTTTTCAGCTGCCACAAAAGCTGGATGGTCGGTTGGAAGTGCTTTTGTAAAAATTTCACCTGATAAATAATCGCCAATGGTATAAGGAAGAACAAAATAACCGTCAGCTAAACCTTGCATTAAAGCACTTGCACCTAATCTATTGGCTCCATGGTCGCTAAAATTACATTCACCAGTGGCGTATAAGCCTTGCACGGTTGTCATCAAGTTGTAATCAACCCATAAACCGCCCATGGTATAATGCACTGCAGGGTAAATACGCATAGGTGTTTGATAAGGATCCTCATTAGTGATATGTTTGTACATATCAAAAAGATTTCCATAACGCGCTTCTACTACATTTTTTCCTAATCTTTTAATGGCATCTGCAAAATCTAAATATACAGCTAATCCAGATTCTCCAACGCCTCTTCCGTCATCGCAAGCTTCTTTTGCTGCTCTTGATGAAATATCGCGTGGCGCCAAATTACCAAAGCTAGGGTATTTACGCTCCAAATAGTAATCTCTTTCTTCTTCAGGAATATCCTGAGGTTTGCGTTTATCGCCTTGTTTTTTTGGCACCCAAACTCTTCCATCATTACGCAAAGACTCACTCATTAAAGTAAGTTTTGATTGATAATCGCCAGAAACAGGAATACAAGTTGGATGAATTTGCGTGTAGCAAGGATTTGCAAAGAATGCTCCCTGCTTATGTGCTTTCCAGGCAGCTGTAACGTTGCAGCCCATAGCATTTGTACTTAGGAAAAATACATTTCCATAACCACCAGTTGCTAAAACCACAGCATGGCCAAAATGACGCTCTAATTTCCCAGTTTTTAAATCACGAGCAATGATACCTCTTGCTTTTCCATCAATATTTACCAATTCCACCATTTCGTGACGGCTGAACATTTCAACATTTCCTAGACCAATTTGACGGCTTAAAGCAGAGTAAGCGCCCAATAATAATTGTTGTCCTGTTTGCCCTCTTGCATAAAATGTTCTGGACACTTGTGCACCACCAAAAGAACGATTATCTAATAATCCACCATATTCGCGGGCAAAAGGAACACCTTGTGCTACACATTGATCAATAATACTTGCGCTTACTTCGGCCAAGCGATAGACATTGGCTTCGCGTGCTCTAAAATCGCCCCCTTTTATGGTATCATAAAATAAACGAAATACACTATCGCCATCATTTTTATAGTTTTTTGCCGCATTGATACCGCCTTGAGCTGCAATTGAATGTGCTCTTCTAGGACTATCTTGGTAACAATATGCCTTTACTTTATATCCTAATTCGGCTAAGCTTGCCGCGGCTGATGCACCTGCTAAACCAGTTCCAACCACTATAACTTCTAATTTTCTTTTGTTTGAAGGATTCACCAATTTAACATGGGCTTTATAGTCGCTCCATTTTGTTTCGAGCGGTCCTTTTGGTATTTTTGAATTTAACACTGACATATCTTCTTATGTTTGATGATATTAATTTAATATTTTAATTGGTGTTCAAGTCGTATTATTTGATTAAACCTAAATGCATGGCAATAGGCATAAGGGCAAATAATAAAGGAATGATAATAGAGAACCAAAGTCCTGCTTTTTTGATAGCAGGTGTATATTTTGGATGATTCCAACCCATGGTTTGAAAAGCTGACTGGAAACCGTGTAATAAGTGATAAGCCAAACTTACCATGGAAGCTACGTATAGTAATACCACCATTGGGTTTTCGAATACCTCTTTCATTTCTTCGAACATCGTTTCCTGCCCAGGCAGCTTGTCTAACTCACTGTGGGCTATGTGATCGGTAAATCTTGTTACAATCCAAAAATGGTTGAGATGTATAATTAAAAACATCAAAATTAAAGTGCCTAAAAGACCCATCCAGCGGCTATACCATTTACTGTTGGAATTGGGCTTTTGGTGAGCATATTTAACTGAACGGCTTTTATTGTTAGCTAAAGTAAGTACAAGCGCATCAACTATATGAGCTATTATACCTAAAAACAATACAATCTCCATTGTTCTAATGAGTGGGTTGGTCCCCATAAATTCGGCTCCTTTGTTAAACAACTCTCCACCATCGTTTGCAAAGATGAGCATGTTAATTCCACAATGTACGATGAGAAAGGTGATGAGGAAAAGGCCGGTTAAACCCATCAGCATTTTTTTTCCGATAAGTGTGCTAAATAATCCTTTATTGGCTAATTTTTTATTCATATTGAGCGATGATTATATTTTAAAAGTGGTGCGAATTTATAAATATACCTTGTTTTGTCAAAGTTCTTTTATTACGATTTTTGCACTTAACACTATAATGCGCGTTATTGTTCATGTTAAGAAGATGTGCTGTGCAATTTAGAATGAATTAAAATAAGAATGGTGTCTTTAAAAAGGTAAAAGTAAAGGAGTACTTATTTAGTTCCTTTTATCCATGCCCCACATCAATTTTTGACGCAAAGTGCTCATAAAATCATTGCCTTTGAGCCTTACAAGATTTATTTCAAATTTTTCGCGCATGATGGTTAATTCTTCATCGGCCTCAAAAACTTCTTGACGAGAATCGAGCGTTACTAAAAAGTTTTTATTTCTTCCTTCTATTTTTAGTGTTACCACATCTTTGTCGGAAATAATTATAGGGCGCACATTGAGGTTATGCGGTGAAATAGGTGTAATAATAAAATTAGCCGAATCGGGCATTACCAAAGGGCCACCACAGCTTAAGCTGTAAGCCGTAGATCCTGTAGGCGTAGAAATAATTAATCCATCTGCCCAATAAGCGTTTAAAAACTCTCCATTAACCCATGTATGAATGGTCATCATGGTGGTGTTATCATTTTTATGTACAGTAATTTCGTTTAATGCAAAATTACTTTTCTGATAAGGATTGTTTAATGCTTCTAATCGAACAAGGCTGCGCTTATCCAAATCGAAATTTCCAGCAAAGATTTTGTCCATTGCTGGTTCAATATCTTCAATAGAAATACCTGATAAAAATCCTAATCGACCTGTATTTATACCAATAATTGGAATTTCGGAAGCCCCAACTAAAGTAATTGTTTTTAGCATGGTACCATCACCACCGATGCTGCAAAAAAAGTTGGGTTTTTTTATTAGTACTTTTTCATCTTTAAAAAATGAAATGATGGTGGTAAATTTTATTTTTTCTTTAATAATTGCAAAAAAATCTTCATGTACACATAGCTCTGCACCAGCTTCTTCTAATTTAGTAATTAGTCGCTGAATAGGATTTGCATTGTAATTGTTTAAAGATTTACCGTATATCGCAATCAGCATAATTAAAATTTATTTATTGGGTAAAGATAATAAATCAAACACTAAGTAACATATAGAAATCAACAATTTTAAGAAAATTACGTTTAGTACATTGAAGCAAATATTTTTTATAACTTTACCGCTCAATTTCATTAAACAATGAAAAACTTTACAAAATATATTTCCTTACTTTTATTGTTTCACTTTTTGAGTTGCAAAAAAGACAGTGCATTAAAGGGTGATTTGAATGATCCTTCTATTAACAAACCTATTGATAATAGTAGTTATGGAAGTGTGACCGTTAGTTTTACTAATAAAGTTGGTGAAAATGATTTGGTATTGAATACTGGTAATTATGTAAATGCCAATGGCGATAGTTTTACAGTTTCAAAATTTAAATATTACGTCAGCAATATTGTTTTAAAGAAATCAGATGGGAGCACTTATGTTCAAAAAGAAAGCTACCATTTAATTGATAGCAAAAATGGAAATACATATACATTAAAACTTGATAGTGTGCCAGTAGGCACCTACAGCAGCATTGATTTTATTTTAGGTGTTGATAGTGCAAGAAATACCTCAGGTGCTCAGGTAGGAGCATTAGATCCTGCTTTAGGCATGTTCTGGAGTTGGAATCAAGGCTATATTTTTTTAATGATGGAAGGTACTTCGCCCAGTTCTACAACTTTTAACAATAGTATAATTTTTCATTTGGGAGGATTTACTCCACCTTACAATTGTATTCGAAAAATTAATCCAACCTTTGGCGCCAAAGAATTAGTGGTTTCTGGGGGAAACACAAGTAAAATGGGCATTAAGACTGATATGCTTAAAATGTTTATTGGTAGATCTCCTGTTAAATTTGGGGTAACCAATTTAGCTATGGAAGGAGCAATAGCTACCACCATTGCAGATAATTGTGTTGATATGTTTAGTGTAACCTCCATTGAGAATTAAGTTTATGCAAAAGCTTGCGAAATGGTTTGGGTTTTACTTACTTTTTGGCATTACGGCTTGTAAAGTTGATTCAAAGGTAATTCCAATTGTGACTGAAGAAGACATTGTGCTTACCTGGCCCGATTACTTTCCGCAGCCCTATTATAATTTTGAAGAGAATCCAAGAACCAAAGAGGGATTTTTATTAGGCAAGAAGCTTTTTTATGACCCTTTATTGAGTATTGATAATACCATCAGTTGCGGGAGTTGTCATCAACAGTTTGTTGCATTTGCACATGCAGATCATAAATTGAGTCATGGCAGCAATAACACGTTGGGTGTTAGAAACTCACCAAGCTTATTTAATTTAATATGGCAAAAAGAGTTTTTTTGGGATGGCGGCTCAAAGCACATTGAAGTTCAACCTATAGGGCCTATTACAAATCCGGTGGAAATGGCTGAAACTTTAGAAAATGTAGTGTCTAAACTCAGTAAAAATACTGAATACAGAAGCCTTTTTAAAGCAGCATTTAAATCAGATAGTATTACAAGCCAGCAAATGCTTAAAGCTATTGTGCAGTTTATGGGTTCATTTGTAAGTGCCACCTCTCGTTATGACAAGAATTTACAAGACCCCGCGAACAACCCATTTACTACTGATGAAAAAGACGGCTTAGCAATTTTCCAACAAAAATGTGCCAACTGCCATACACCACCTTTATTTACTGACAATAACTATAGAAATAATGGACTTGATTTGAACTTTGTTGATAGTGGAAGATTTCGTATAACAAATATTAACACTGATATGGGGAAATTTAAAACCCCTTCCTTAAGAAACATAGAATTGACCTACCCTTACATGCATGATGGTCGTTTTGAGACGCTTGAAGATGTTTTGAAGCATTATTCAACAGGAATCAAGCATTCTGCTACATTAGACCCTTCATTAAATGTTGGAATACCGCTTAATAATGCAGAAAAAATTAAATTAGTTGCATTTTTAAAGACTTTAACCGACCGAGAATTCATCAAGGATGAACGCTTTAAAGAATAGATTAAAACACCTTTATGGAAGATAAATCTTATCCCTATTTTTTTTATATAGAAAACATTACTATTTTCGCAGCTTATAATTAATAGTTAATTTTAAAATTAAACAAACACGGAATGAAAACTACTTTGCTTAAGAACAAATTTTTATTTGTAATGTCAGCGGCTATTGCGTTATCTGGATGCAAGACCACAGATTGGTCAAAAGTAACCTACACCACTACTCCAAATCCATTGGAAATGCATGGCGATACCATCACCATTACAGTAAAAGGTTCAATTCCTGCAAAAACACAAGCACCTAAAGAGATTATTACTTTAACCCCAATGATGAAATGGAATGGTGGAGAAGTAACATTAAAACCGCTTGTTTTTCAAGGAGAAAAAGTTAAAGAAGGAAAAGGAATTGTTGTTGCTAAAAAAACAGAAACTAACTTTAATTACAGTGAAAGAGTAGCTTACAGACCAGAAATGCGCGTAAGTGAATTCACAGCTAAAGCTGTAACTACTAAAAAAGATAAAGTTAAGAAAGAATATCAATTGCCAAAGTTAGCCGATGCTACTATAGTTACTCCATTATTAGTGATGAGTGACGAAAAGCCGGTAATGGGCAAAGAAAATATGCCAAGAATTGTACCAATGAGTATTGAGGGTGACATTCACTTTTTAATTAGTCAGGATAATATCAAACCAACTGAATTAAAGGCTGATGATATGAAAGCTTTAATGGATTTTGTATCAGGAAGTCAAACTGCTATTATGGATGAAAAGGGCAAGAAAACAATTGGCTACACTAAGAACTACGATATCAAAGGAATTTCTATTTCTGCTTATGCCTCACCAGATGGCGAGCAAGATAAAAATGCGAATTTAGCTGCTGACAGAGGAAAAGCTGCCACTAAAGAATTAAACGCTTTCTTTAAAAAGAATGATTTGATGTATTTGATTGAAAAAGTTGATACGTTACAAAATGAGAATCCAAAAACTGGCAAAATGAGTCAAAAAATTGAAAGAGCCAGTATTGAGGATAAGTTTTATACTTTAGCTTCTACACCAGAAGATTGGGAAGGATTTAAAACTAAAATGGAAGCTTCAACAGTTCCTGATAAAGAAATGATTTTGCGTATTTTATCAACCTATGCAGATTTAGATAAAAGAGAAGCTGAAATCAAAAACATAAGCAAAGCTTACACAGAAATTTCTGATCAAATTTTACCAGCGTTAAGAAGAGCTAAATTAAGTGTAAGTGCTGAAAAGAAATGCAAAACTGATGAAGTTTTGACACAAATGGCTGCAACAATGCCAGATTCATTAACTGCTGAGGAGTTATTATATACTGCTTCTATTACAAAGGACATGGCAACACAAACCAGCATTTACGCAAATTGTGCTCGTATGTATCCAAATGAATGGAGAGGTCATAACAATTTAGGCTGTATGTATTTGATGCAAAATAAAATTGATGAGGCAGGAGCTTCATTTGACAAGGCTAATCAAGCATCTGCCAACAACCCAGCTGTATTAAACAATTTGGGTATCATTGCAATGAAAAAAGGTGATAAAAAAGCTGCTACAGATTATTATGGACAAAGCAGCGCAGCTGAAGCCAATTACAATATGGGAAGAATTAATATCATGAATGGTAAATATTCTAATGCTGTTTCAAATTACGGTGATGCAAATTCATTTAATGCTGCACTAGCAAAATTATTAAGTGGAAATGCTGATGCAGCTTTGAGCGCAATTGAAGCATCTAATGATAAAGATAGTGGAATGGGTAATTATTTAAAAGCTATTATTTCTGCCAGAAAATCGGAATCTGCTGATGTGGCTAAATATTTAACGCTTGCTTTTGAAAAAGATGGAGCGCTTAAGGAAATGGCTAAAACAGACATGGAATTTTATAAATTAAAAGACAGCGATGCTGTAAAATCATTGCTTAATTAATAAATTGTAACCTTTATAAACAATAACCTGTTCAATAATATGAACAGGTTATTTTGTTTGATGAGCTTTAGTAGTTATTTTAGCAGCATATTATATGTCCTTTACAAAGGAATAATTATAAATTTAAACAAAGGTGTTATGACAAAAATTATTAAACCATTATTTTTATTAATAGCGTTAAGCTTATTAAAAACAAGTAGTTTAATAGCGCAAGAAGCCAAGACTGACAGTGCTATGGCTAGAGATCCTAAAAAATACTATCTTCAAATTAACAGTTTGATTAAAGATTCGAAAGGACCAGACAAGGCCGATGAAAAAGCAGTTGTAAAAGGAGCAGTAATTAAAGTAATTAGCAGTACTAATTATTTGGTAGCCTCTTACTTTACTGATAAAAAAGGGAAGGCTTCCTTTCAATTGCCTTTAGAGAAAAAGTTTAAGATTATAATCCAGAAAAAAGGATATGTATCTAAAATTGTTGAAATTAATGCTGAGGTTCCAAAAGATGTGAATAACGCTTTTATCTTTGGTGTTGATGTTTCATTATTTGCTGAGGTTAAAAATTTGAATACAGATGTTTTACTTAAACCTGTAGCAAAAGTTAGATACGATAAAATGAGTAAGGAATTTAATTATGATGCTGCCTATACACACAAAGTAAATGGAGAGCTCAAGAAAATGTATAAAGAATACTATAGCTTAAAAAAGAAT
>JBILPB010000185.1:0-5368 GCA_044374175.1 Bacteroidia bacterium
CGAAGGTATTCAGGATTTGTAATCAATCGTTTATATACATCAGAAAGTAATAAATCGAATACTAATGCCTCAGGAAAGAGCATTTTAAGTAAAGTGCTTTTCCCTGATTGACGAGCACCCCAAAAAAATATACTTTGTCCATCATTATTTATAAAAACTTGCTTTCTTACTAAATTCATCGCCTGAAATTTACACAAAGGTACAAATATTTTAATTATAATCCAAAGTATAACTTTTTATTTACATTAATAATCCAAAGTATAACTTTGTATTTACATTAATAAATTAAGATATAATTTATGTTTTTATACTAATACATGGTAATAATACCGATTATACAAAATAAATAGTCCAATTTTATTGAACTATATTTTGTTATATCGGCATTAGCCATTGTAAATTTATTAAATGGCTTTGGGCTATTTAATAAATACAAATGGTATAAAATGGTGCTAATCTTTGCAAAATATCATCTTCCGCGCGTCTTCAGACTATAAGCTCACAAATGTCTTAAAGCGAGCCATAGCGTTATGCAATAGCCTCTGCGTTTTAAGCCAGCAAAAAAAGCCAAAGCCAATTTTTACCGAAAAAGCACCAACAAAAAAAGATTCCTCCTGAAAGACAAAATGGAGTGTGTCATCCTATGTTTGTGAACTTTTATAAATTTGATTGATAAATAACTTAAAAAACATAACAAACAGAAAAGAAGGAAAGGAATAAGATTAAGTATTGTCATAGGTACTTCGATACCGTCCTGAATGCTAATCCCCTTTCCTTTTACTGTAAAACCTGGACAGTTCACTGGGATAAGTGTTACAAGCACTAAACCCGAATACAGGATAGATAGGCTAAACAGTATTTCTTTTCCGTTTGTAATAAAAACAAAAAGAATATGGAAACAAAAGTAACAGTTGGGATTGATATCTCCAAAAACACCTTCGATGTTGCCTTGCCAACAACAACAAAAGACAGTTATCGGCATTTAAAATTTAGCAATAATGCAGAAGGATTTAAAAAATTCTCAGCGCATTTAACGCCCAACAGCGCCTGCGTAATGGAGGCATCTGGAGTTTATTATTTGCAGTTAGCAATTTACTTACATGATCAAGGGATGAAAGTTAGCGTAGTTAATCCTTTAACAATAAAACGGTTTTCTCAAATGCGATTGATGCGAACAAAAACGGATAAAAGAGATTCTGCAATTATTGCAGAATATGGCAAAGTAGAAAACCCTATTGAGTGGAAACCTAGAGCAGAACACATGCTACAAATGCAACAATTGCAGGCACTGCAAGATAGTTTTATAGGGCAATCAACCCGGTTAAAAAATCAACAAGAAGCCTTTGCTGAGAGTGGAATTAATAATAAAATAGGCGCAAAAATTTTATTAAAAGAAATAGAACATGTTACCAAGCAAATTGAATTAATAGAAGAAGAACTAACTAAAATCACACTTACGTTTCATCAAGATTTATTTCAACGATTACAAACCATAAAAGGCATTGGCAAACGAGCAGCCATGACATTGATATTGATAACAGATGGTTTTGAGCGATTTGAAAACAGTAAACAATTGTGCGCTTATGTTGGGTTAAGTCCACGAATATTTGAATCGGGAACCAGTGTAAAAGGCAAAGTCAAAATTTGCAAAATGGGAATGGCTCGGATGCGAAAGTTACTATATTTATGTGCTATGAGAGCCCGAACATGTAATAAAGCTTGCAAAGAAATGTTTGAACGCTTAACAGAAAGAGGTAAAAATGGAAAGCTCGCCTTAATTGCAATTGCGAATAAACTTCTAAGGCAAGCTTTTGTAATTGGAAAAAGTCAAATGATTTATAAAGAATTTTAAAAATTAATTTGGATTTTGACACAGTTCATTCAGGAGGAAACTTGTTAAAAGCGAGCCATAGCGTTATGCAATAGCATCTGCGTTCTAAGCCAGCAAAAAAAGCCAAAGCCAATTTTTTACCCAAAAAGCCCCCGTAAACAAGAAGTTGCACGTAATTTAAAAACAACTACAATTTAGTCCAATTGCAGCATGGCCTTATTTTACTAGTTTCAAGTTGTATCGGCATTAACCATTGTAAATTTATTAAACAGCTTTGGACTATTTAACAAATACAATTGGTATTAGACTTTAACAAAATAAACTCTGCACCAACCAACACTTAAAACCCAACGTTATTTTTAATTAAAAAAATTAACAATAACCAAATACATAAAGTATTTTTACACCATATTTAAATGCCTTAATGCAAAAGAAACTCAAAATAATCCCCACATTCTTGCAAGAGCAATACAACTCCCTTGTAAGCAATAACTTAGAAAATGAGTTCCAAAAATTACATGATGCCGAAATATCAACTGAGCATTTTAGTTTTTACACTTCGGTATCGTCAGTGTTTTCCAGTAAAATAGAAGGAGAGGAAATAGAGTTAGATTCATACATCAAACACAAAAAATTTGGCATTGAGTTTTTACCCGATTACACCAAAAAAATTGATGATTTGTATAACACCTACATATTTGCTAAAACTAATATCCTAAATAAAAAGAATATTGAAAATGCACACAAGCTATTAAGCAAACACATTGTTGCCAAAAACTGGCAAGGTAAAATCCGCAAACAAAATATGTTCGTTGCCACACCCGATGGAAAAATTGAATACGTTGCAGCAACTACGCAAGAAGTAGAAGTTGAAATGCAAAATTTTTATACTGATTTAGATACACTTGTTTCTGCCAAATTAAATATTAAAGAAGTATTCTTTTATGCTAGTTTAATTCATTTAGTGTTTGTAAAAATACACCCGTTTAATGATGGAAACGGCCGCACAGGTCGGCTATTAGAAAAATGGTTTTTGGCACAACACCTTGGCTACAAAGCCTGGTTTGTAGATAGTGAAAGATATTATTACAAACACCATCAAACCTATTACACTAATTTAAGAGCATTAGGTTTAGAATATCAAACATTAGATTATAACAAAGCATTACCATTTCTATTAATGCTTCCTCATTCGCTGTAAAATTGTTACTGAAATTTTACAAAAGCTAGTATTAAAAGAAAAATTTAGAGAATTTAATTTAAAAAAAACAGTTGTCCCCAACTCCCTTAGGTCTACAGCCTTGTGGCTACTATCGTTTCTTTAAATCTTAAGACTTATACCGATTATACAAAATAAATAGTCCAATTTTATTGAACTATATTTGTTATATCGGCATTAGCCATTGTAAATTTATTAAATGGCTTTGGGCTATTTAATAAATACAAATGGTATAATTACATTGGTATTACGATAATTGCAATAGTTTAATTTTTAACCATCATTGCGGGCCTCGACCAGCAATCTGTTTAAGGAAGGAGCTTCGATTTTAATGTTTTAAAAATAGCTTTCAAACCATTTCTAGGCAGTTACTCCCGATAGCTCGGGATGCTAAATTAAAATAAACCGAAGCACAGCTTCGATTTTGCTGTGCAGCTTGTTTTAATACAATTGGAAATAAATATCCCTTTATGTATTATGATATTAACGGCACCACCATAGGGGAAGCGAATATCAAAACATCATTCGATTTTTTATCAGGAATACTGAGTGCAGGATATAAAAGCAATACTAAAGTTCAGCTGTTTGCAAATATAGGTACAGGTGTATCTTACATGTATTCAGCAAAGTATGAACTTGAGGGAGACATACCAATATCGCCAATCTATAATAAGACAAATATTTTAGAAAATGAGGATAAGCCCAATTTACTCTTAAATGCAGAGCTCGGCTTTCGTTACAAAATCTATAAAAGCATTTACTTTCACCATGCCGTATCTGCAACAAAGTACTTCATCAATAACAACTATGGCTTTTTGATGATTACCTCGGGAATCTTATTGGGCATTTGATTGTTATTTAAACTAATTGATTTTTTATACCGTTTACACTTTCAATTTAGTCCAATTATGGCGTCGCCTCGTTGTACTAATTTCAATTATTGTCGGAATTAAACATTGCATATTTGTTTTTTAGTTGGCCTAAAAATAAATGCAATTGCTATTACTTTTAAAATTAGAATTGGGGTGGCGCTTTTAAGATTGCTGCGCTAACTTTTTTAAAAGTTCCTGCTTGTAGTTTGTTGAGAGCTTCAAAGATAAATCTTGCAGTAATATGTTGTTTTTTTGAACCTCTTCTATAAATGACATATTAACAATACACGCGCGATTAATGCGGCAAAACTTATTTGCAGGTAAGCGCTTAATTATTTCTGAGGCAGTTGAGCGAATGCTAATATGTTTTTCATCTATAGTATAAACATTTAAGTAATTCGATTCACTTTCAAAAAAAATAATTTCATTTAGTGCTACTTTTATAAATTCATAGCCCTGCTTAAAAATGATCGAGGAGGGTTCACTATATTTTTGCCATCCCGCTTTATCATAATTACTTAATGCAATTTCTACAGCAGCATATAAGTTTTCAGTGGTGAAGGGTTTAATTAAAAAAGCTTCTGGATTAATTTTCTTGGCTCTTTCAATGGTATTTTTGTCGCTGTTGGCGGTAAGAAAAATAATAGGCATATTATGGTGCTTTCTTATATATTCTGCCAGATCAATGCCATCTTTTATACTTGAGAGTTGAATGTCTAAAAAAATAATGTCGGGACAATTTTCTCGAAGCAACTTAACAGCTTCGTTATAATTTACTGCAGATCCTACAATCTGATAGCCCAGCTTTTCGAGATTTTTGTGAAGAAGTGATGCAATAATGGCTTCATCCTCTACAATCGCAATTTTAATAGGATGCATAAACTGTTTCAGTTAAATTTACACTTGTAAGAAATGGCTACTAAAATAATTATAATTGCTGAACACCTCAAATATTTTTTAATCCAAATTCCGTATAAGAAAATGAGAAATCATTAAACCAGCAGTAATTCAATTGATCCTGGCCCAAACCTCGCCTATGGTCATAGTGAGATATCAAAGTAAAACTTTATAAATACAAGTTCCCCAATACAAAGTCTCAATTCTCAAAGTCCCAATACCAAAAGTCCCAATACTCAAAGTCCCAATACCAAAAGTCCCAATACTCATATCCCCAAAGTCTCAATACCATAAGTCTCAATTCTCATATCCCAAAGTCCCAATCCCCAAATCTCAATCCCAAAGTCCCAATCCCCAAATCTCAATACCAAAAGTCTCAATACCCAAAGTCTCAATACCAAAGTCTCAATACCCAAATCCCCAAATCTCAATCCCAAAGTCCCAATCCCCAAATCTCAATACCAAAAGTCTCAATACCCAAAGTCTCAATACCAAAGTCTCAATACCCAAATCCCCAAATCTCAATCCCAAAGTCCCAATCCCCAAATC
>JBILPB010000186.1:0-5242 GCA_044374175.1 Bacteroidia bacterium
ATTTTTACCACTAATAGGCACACCTGCTGCCACTAATATTTGTTCACGAATTAAATCGTAATTTATTACCTCTTCTGTTATTGGATGCTCAACCTGAATTCTAGTATTCATTTCCATGAAATAGAAATTCTTGTGTTTGTCTAACAAAAACTCAACAGTACCAACACCTTCGTAACTTACAGCCAAAGCAGCCTTGATGGCCGCTTGCCCCATGGCTTCGCGCAACTCATCGGTCATAAATGGAGACGGTGTTTCTTCAGCCAATTTTTGATGCCTGCGTTGTACTGAGCAATCTCTTTCACTCAAATGGCAAGCTTTTCCGTATTGATCACCAACAATTTGAATTTCGATATGACGAGGCTCTTCGATATATTTTTCCAGATACATGCCATCATTGCCAAAGGCAGCGGCAGCTTCCTGACGAGCGCTGTCCCAAGCTTTTTCCATTTCCGATTCTTCCCAAACAATCCGCATTCCTTTACCACCACCACCTGCAGTGGCTTTGATAATGACAGGATATTTTGCCTTTTTTGCTAGCTTTTTTGCTTGTTCTAAACTTTCAAGTAAGCCTTCAGAACCCGGAATTGTTGGCACTCCGGCTTTAATCATGGTATCTTTGGCAGATGATTTATCGCCCATACCTTCAATCATTTCGGGCGAAGCACCAATAAATTTAATACCATGTTCCTTACAAATACGGCTAAATTTAGCATTTTCAGATAAAAATCCATAGCCAGGATGAATAGCATCGGCATTGGTTATTTCTGCCGCAGAAATAATATTTGCAATTTTTAGGTAAGAATCTTTGCTCGCTGGTGGCCCTATGCAAACTGCTTCATCAGCAAATTTTACATGTAAACTTTCTTTATCGGCTGTAGAATAAACTGCTACTGTTTTAATACCCATCTCTCTACAAGTACGAATAACACGTAAAGCAATTTCTCCACGATTGGCAATTAGTATTTTTTTAAACATGGTAAACTAATCAAAATTAGAACATGAAATAATAAAAAGCATTTTAATAACTATGGCTGTATTAAAAATAAAGGTTGATCGTACTCTACAGGAGAACCGTCATCAACCAATACTTTTACGATAGTGCCACTGTGTTCACATTCGATTTCATTGAAAAGTTTCATGGCTTCAATAATACATAATACCTTTCCACTTTTTACTTCATCTCCAATATTTACAAATAGAGGTTTATCGGGGCCTGCTGAACGGTAAAAAGTACCAATCATAGGTGATTTTATTGTTATTAAGTTTGAAGTGTCAACTGCGGCAGGAGCCGCTGCTTTTGGCGCTTCAGCCACAGGTGCTGGCGCTGCAACTGCGGTAGGCATTTGTGCAGGCGCTGCCATCATTGGCATTGGTGCAGAAATGTAAGTTTGTTCGTGGCGCATGGCTTCTTGGTTACCACCAGTTTTAATTACTATTTTAAAACCTTTACTTTCCAATTCTACCTCCGAAACACCTGATTTTGCAACAAACTTAATAAGGTCTTGTATTTCTTTTAATTCCATTTTTTGTTGTTTTTATAATACTTTAATGCAAATATAAATTTATTGAATTCCCTTTATGCAATTGTTAATAATTAAGCCAACATTTTGCGCTATTTAATTTAAAATTTAACTGTTATAAGCCCATTTAATATAGACTGCGCCCCAGGTAAATCCGCCTCCAAAGGCTGCAAGTATAATATTGTCACCTTTTTTAAGTTGTTTTTCATAATCAAATAAACATAGTGGTAAGGTACCAGCTGTGGTGTTACCATATTTCTGAATGTTTAGCATTACTTTTTCAGGAGCCAAGCCCATTCTGTTGGCAGTGGCATCAATAATTCTTTTGTTGGCTTGATGTGGCACTAACCAGGCAATATCCTCTGATTTTAATTTATTGTTTTCCATTATTTCTGCAGATACTTCGGCCATATTTGTTACAGCAAACTTGAAAACAGATTGGCCTTCCTGATAAACAAAATGTTGTTTAGCATCCACAGTTTCATGTGTAGCCGGGCTCACAGAACCTCCTGATTTTTGATGCAAAAACTGGCGACCTGAGCCGTCTGTTCTGAGGATGGAATCCATGATACCTACTTCTTCATTTGTGGGTTCTAACAAAACTGCGCCAGCACCATCTCCAAATATGACACAAGTAGCTCTATCAGTATAATCAATAATAGACGACATTTTATCACCACCTACCACAACAACTTTTTTATGCGTGCCTGTTTCTATAAATTTACTTGCAGTTACCAAACCAAACATAAAACCTGAACAGGCAGCAGACACATCAAATCCCCATGCATTTTTTGCTCCAATTTTATCACAAATAACATTGGCAGTTGCTGGAAAAGGGAAATCGGGAGTAACTGTTCCACATATTAATAAATCAATTTCCATTGGGTCAATGCCACGCTTTGCACAAAGTAATTTCACGGCTTCAGCACACATATCAGAAGTACCTTTGCCTTCTCCTTTTAGTATTCTTCTTTCAGATATTCCAGTACGACTTAAAATCCATTCATCAGTGGTGTCTACCAATTTTTCTAGTTCCTTGTTTGAAAGAACAAAGTCTGGAAGGTAACCTCCCACGGCTGTTATTGCGGCTCTTACTTTTGTCATAAGCTAAATACTTCTTTAATTTTTTCATGCAGTTTAGCTTCAGCTACCTGCTTACTGTGAATGAGCATATTTTTTATGGCTTCAGGACTTGATATTCCATGGCCAATCATTACTGTACCGTTTACACCCAATATTGGTGTGCCACCATATATTTCGTAATTAAATCTATCGAAATAGTTATCGCTACGATCTCTACGTTTAATAAGCGAATAAAATGCTTCTGCTGTTTTTAAAACTACATTGCCAGTAAATCCTTCACAAACAATAACATCAGCTTTTTCATTAAACAAATCGCGACCTTCAACATTTCCAATAAAGTTAAAATCTTTGCTGTCTTTCATCAATTGATGAGCGCTTTGACTCACTAAATTACCTTTTTCGGGTTCTTCACCTATATTGAGCAAAGCCACTTTTGGATTTTTATTCCCAGTAAGAATAGTGCTGTATACAGATCCTAAAATGGCAAACTGATAAAGCACGTCAGGCTTACAATCGGCATTGGTTCCAACATCTAAAATAAGACTAATTCCACCATTTTCTTTTGGCAAAACAGAGGTTATACAAGGTCTTATAACGCCTTGAATAGCTCTAATGCTTTGCATGGAGCCAACAAGTGCAGCTCCTGTGTTTCCGGTGCTACTAAAAGCTTGAATTTTATCCTCTTTAAGTAATCTTAAACCAACAGCAATGCTGGAGTCGGGCTTTTGAACTAGTGCCTTTGTGGGATGCTCATGCATTTCAATATTTTGCGAAGCATGAACTATCTCAAACTGATTTGCATCAGTTCCCATTTTTTTAAGCGTATTTAAAATAGTAGCTTCATCACCAATTAAAACGGTGGTTGCATCATTTTTAAACACTGCCTGGGCTAATATGGCACCTTGCACGGTAGCTTCGGGGGCAAAATCGCCTCCCATTATGTCAATACCTATTTTAATAGCCATTTATAAAGAAATAAAGGTTGACCTAAAAAAACAAAAAATAATGTCATTAAACGGCAATTTTATAAAAAGCAAAATCCCAATCCTGAAATTTAAATGCTTTCACATTTTTGTTTAAAGATTGGGTGCTAATTACTTTTGCCTTAGAATGATTTACTCGTCCTTGGTGCCTTTCATTACTTTACGACCGCGATACATTCCTGTTTCGGTATTTACACGGTGAAATAATGAAACATCACCTGTAGCTTTGTCAACAAATAAGGTGCTTGGCACTGCGTTATCGTGAGTTCTTCTTTTATCTCTTCTGCTTTTGGAGATTTTTCGTTTAGGATGTGGCATTTTACTTTAATTTATTGTGTTAATTCAATTTTTTTAATTTATTTAATTCTGCCCATAAAGGGTTAGTTTCATTGCTTGTTGGCTGCTCATCAATTTTTAACTGAGCCAATTTTTCTAACATTTCATTATCACAAACAGTATCGTCATTTAATATTTCACAGGGAATTTTACGAAATGGTAGATTTAAAGCAATCATTTCATAAACAAAAAGGGTTATATTTACCTCAGCTTCTTTTGCTCCAATGGTAATTATGTTTGAGCTGTCTGTAATTTCCTCACCACCCATTTTAACAATTAATTCATCCGTTCCTTCAATGGGCACAAATACTTCGCCTAAGCAACGGTCGCACTCAATTTGGGCATTACCAGTAAAACTCATATGGAGTTGAAGCATGGCACTCATTTTTATGAATTGCACCTCAACTTGCGCGTTTCCTTTTTTTATTAAACTATTTTCTATTTGTTCAAAGAACTTATTACCTATCTCAAAACTAAAATGATGCTCACCTTGGCTTAAGCCTGAAAATGGGATCACTAACTGCTCTTTTCTCATCTGTATCTCTTCCAAATTTTTAAACAGGGTTGCAAAGATAGAAAAAATAGTTACGCAAAGATATTATTTGTATATTTTTACTTGATAAGTTATAAATGATACCTTGTTGAAAAGAAAAAAATATAAAAAGAGTCCAAATTTCACCTTCATTATTTATCATATTTGTCTGTAAATCAAGTGTATAAAAAATAGAGTTCTTTTATTTCATCGAATGAAATAAAAGAATGACTTGTATTATACATAAAAAAAAGTAAATTTGCGCCTCGAATTTTTAAAAAATTAAAGTAAAATGGCTGAAGATAAAGAAGTTTTGGTTGATGTTCAAGAAGTTTATAGTAAGACAGAAAGATACATTGAAGAAAACAAAAAGAGTTTAGGTGTGATTTTGGGTGCTATCGTTTTAGTTATCGGTGGTTACTTTGCTTGGGACAGAATGTACGTTCGTCCGCTTGAAGATGAAGCCAAAACCGCCATGTTTATGGCTGAAAAATATTTTGAGAAAGATTCATTAAACAAGGCCATTAATGGTGATGGGAACTACAAAGGTTTTAAATACATTATAGAAGAATATGGTGTAACAAAATCAGCAAATCTTGCTCATTATTACCTTGGAATCTGTTACTTAAATCAAGGTAAGTTTCAAGAAGCGATAGATAATTTAAAAGAATTTGATAGTGATGATGAAATCCTAGGACCTGTTGCAACTGGAGCAATTGGGGACGCAAACATGGAATTAGGTAAAAAAGAGGAAGCTGTAAATTTTTATTTGAAAGCAGCAAAACAAG
>JBILPB010000053.1:0-18638 GCA_044374175.1 Bacteroidia bacterium
GAAAACAAAACTTTTTAAAACGTTTGTTAAGTTTTCAAAATTGAACTTTATGTTGGTAAAGAAAATAAGCGGGAAGACGAAAAGCGATAATTTTTGTTCTAAATCAAAGTTGCCCGCTTTGATATTACTGGTATAAAGCATTGCAACGAGGTGCATAAAATAAAACCCAATGGCGAGAAACAAATAAGGATTTTTAAGTTGTTGAATTTTTTCTTTAAAACCACCTTCCAATAAGCTTAGAAAGAGGGTTATTACAATCAAAATTGGTATTAAACTCTTGTTTAAAGGCAATGTAAATGCTATAAAGGCAATAAAATTATTTTTGATAATGCTTATTTTTATCTTATTTTGTAACATCACAAAATTATGAAATCTACGATTTGGGTTTATATTATTATATTTATTTTTTCGGCAATATATGTATTTAAACATGATAAATACACCAAGCGCATCGAAATTATAAATGGCTATTGTGAAAATTTTTCAGTTGAACGCGGGCAGGATTTGGAATTTTATTTAAACGCTCAAGTGAATCACAAAAAAGGGGTAGTTTGTATATATGATGTTAATAATCAAATCACAGACTCATTAATTTTAAATTTGATCATGCAAAATCCCAGCACTGATACTTTATTGTATAGGCATGGTTATCAATACAAAAGAAAATATACATATAATACTTCGAAGTTAAAAAGTGGCATCTATTTTTTAGGAAATGTTGTGCCATTTATAGTGAAGGAGTCACAATTGAAAGATGCAATTACAGTTGTGTTTCCCTTGGCTAATTTTATGGCATTGTCAAATGAAGGAGGTAAAAGCTTTGATTCAGGAAATTCGAGCCATGGAATTGCAGCTGAAGTGCTAAGCATGAATAGATTGCCTTATTTTAGAAATTCCCCTTTTGCATTTGTAAAATGGATCAAGGAAGCTTATCTGCATAAAAATATTAATTTTATTAGTGATTTAGATTTGGAAAATGTTTCACAGTTAAACCATACAAAATTATTAATTTTATATGGTTATCATGGCTTTATGACACTCAAAGCAAGACGAAATTTAGATGCTTATCTTGGTAATGGCGGTAATCTTTTGGCAATATGCTCCAATTTGATAAATAATAAAATACTATATGATGAAATTAAAAAGGAATTAATTTTTAGCATTCCTAAAAATGATTCCAATCTTAATTCAAAAAATGCAGCTACTTGGAATAAATTTTTTCCAAATACAATCAGCATTGGTTGTAGCTATGAATTGAGCTATGAAGTTAAAAAAATTAAACCATCCATGGGGGCGTATTTAATAATCAATAAAAAACACCCGATATTTAAAGATATTGAAGAAGATTCAATAAAATTAGATACCAAAAATGGCAATTCAATAGCTGTGTTAGATTTAAGTTTTAAAAGTGTCCCTGAAGCTGATAACAAAGTAAATGATTTTATACTGAACAAAATTTTAGCCTTTGATTATGGACAATTTGGTAATAAGCAAACAGTAACAGGCATCTTTAATTTTAAGAGAACGCCCAAATCTGGAGAAATTATTGTCATTGGAAATGAAAAATGGTGTTATGCCGAAAATATTCAAAATAATACAATTACAACAATTACAAGTAATTGCATCAATTTACTGAGTGAAAACATTTCTTCGGCTAAACATTAAATTAAAACATGTTAAAAAATTGGTCTATAAAATCAGAATTTGCAAAAAATGTAATTACCTTAATATCAGGAACTGCAATTGCTCAAGCACTCAGTCTGATATTTTCACCGGTAATTTCTAGAATATATAATCCCGAAGATTTTGGTTTTTTTGCTATATTTATGTCTGTTGTTTCGGGTATTGCCGTTATTGCTTGTGGCCGCTTTGAATTAACCATCCTTTTGCCTGAGAAAGAAGAAGATGCTCAAAAAAACAAATCAATAGCCCTATTATTTTGCATTAGTATTTCTTCCATTACGACTATAGTAATGTCTATTTTATTTGCACTTAACATTGTTCAATCAGTTTATTATTTATTGACAGGAGTTTTAGTATTTATTTTTGGTATTTATCAAATTAATACAAATTCAGCTTTACGGAGTAAAAACTATAAAGTAATTGCAAAATCGAGAGTAATAAATAGTGTAATTAATGTTATCCTTTCAATAAGTTTTGGCTTATTTAAATACTTGCATGTTGGAATGATATTATCAACATTGATAGGACAAACTATGGCAAATTCCCTTTTTAAATATCCTTTTTTAAACCAAAAAATCAACAAATCATACTTGTTAAGCTTAAAACCAACAATAATTAAGTACAAACATTTTTTACAATTTAATACAGTTCAAGCATTAAGTGATATGTTTATGATTAATGCCATGTATTATTTGCTCCCTTTCTTTTATAGCTCATCACTGATGGGACTTTACGCTTTGGCTATTAGGATATTACAAGCGCCTATGTCATTAATTGGCTCATCTTTAGCACAAGTTTTTTATCAACAAGCTACGCAATATTACAAGGATAATAAACCCCTGAATGGATTGATAAAATCAACACTCTATAAAGCTGCAATAGTGGCACTGCCAATTCCAGTTATTTTAATTTTATTTGGCCCATCACTATTTGCCCTTGTTTTCGGCGAAAGATGGGAGGCTGCTGGAAATTTAGCTCGTATTTTATCGCCTTGGATTTATTTTGACTTTATAAGGTCCACAATTTCTCAAATCCCATTGATATTAAATAAACAAAAAGAATTGTTTAGATATTCGATAGCAGGTAATTTCATACTTGTATTAATAATCTTACTTTTGGGCTTTTACAATCAAACAATTGAAGTTAATTTTTTTGTAATAACCATAACAATGTGCATTTACAGTCTTTTTTTAATTAAATGGATTTATCAATTAACCAAGCAAACACCATAAGATTTGAAATTCAACATTAAAATATCTAACACATACTTCAATCATTCTATTGTATTTCTTTTTGTTTTTCAATTGATATTTGTGGTAATAAGAACAACAATGATTGGCTCTCATACGTCCCAGGGCATAATTGAAATGCTTTTTTCACTGCTTCCTGAATTATTAATTGTTGCAATATTTGGAATAGTACTTGCATATAACTACAAAAAAATTAGACTCTCTGTATTTGATATTGCTTTAGCTGTTTTCTTTTTGTCTAATGTAATACTTGGAATATATTTAGGAAAAGATCTAATAATAGCCGCATTTGGTTTCAGGCTCACCTACTTGCCGATGATAGCTTACTTTGCAATTAGATTCAATAGAAACAATTCAACATCCTCTTTTTCAATGAAATGGATTATGGATAAACTATCTCAATGGTACGTATGGGCAGCAGTTATTAGTCTTTTATTATACTTTGTATTTAGCTCATTTGAGCAGGATTTAATGGCTCAAGCTGCGGCAAAAAATTCATATTATTATATTAGAAGAATGGGGGGCTTATTTCTTTCGCCCGTTGTTTGGGGAACTTTTTGTGCAATTATAGCTCTTTATCTTTATATTAAGTATGCACAATCAAAAAAGACATACGATCTTTTGGGCTTTTTGGCAATGTGGTTTTGTTTGATTTTATCAGTTTCAAGGGGCGCAATTATCCCATTTTATATAGGTATTATTGCCCTTACTTTTTTATATGAGTGGTATAGACCATTTGTAATTATACTAATATCAAGTACTTTGGTTTTTGTTTGCTTTAATTTTTACGAACCACTTGCCTTTAACTTAATTGGTTTTGTTTCCTCATCTTCAATTGAAACGATTGACAGAATTTCTTCAGATGAAGCACAAAATGTTATTGCAAATGAAGATACAGCAGATGTAAGAGGAATTAATAATACAAGAGCAAAATTTTGGGCCTTATCAATTAGATCATTTAGTAAAAAACCAGCGGGATATGGCCTAGGAAAGTCAGGACACGTTGCAAACAAATACAAGAGTATCTTAAAAGACGCCAAAACAGCCTCCATCTATTCAACAGATGGTTGGTACCTAAAACTCATTAATGAAACTGGTATATGGGGTGGGTTAAGTTATTTATCAATTACAATAATGATTATTATCAGTGTATTTCGCAATTTTAAAAGGCTTCATAATAATGTATTTTTTGTGTATTGTTTCATTGTATTTACTTTGGTGGCAATTCAAAATTTCATGAGTAATGTTCTCGATTTTTATTCCTTTCCTGTATTTTATTGGATGTTAATTGGATTTTTGCAAAATTTTATAGAAGAAAAGCATGATTGATATTAGTGTTGTGATAGTAAATTACAATGTAAAGGAGCTACTGATAAATAGTCTGCTTTCAATTGAAAAATATAGCAAAAGTGCCAATAGTTATGAAATTATTGTTGTTGATAATGACTCAAAAGATGGCAGTGTGGAAATTATTTTAAGTCAATTTCCAAAAGTAATTTTAATTGACAATAAATATAATGCCGGTTTTCCAAAAGCCAATAATCAAGCCTTTGAAATAGCTAAAGGCAATTATATTTTTATGCTTAACCCTGATACTGAATTTATTGATGATGCTTTAGGTAATTTATTTCAATTTATGGAAACCAATCAAGATGTTTCCATTGTTGGGCCGGGGCTTTTAAATACTGATGGCTCACATCAACAGAGTGTGTGGCGATTTCCTACCCTATTTAATATTTTTTGCGAGATGCACTATTTACGCGCATTCCTGAAACATAAAAATTATAATGACAAAAATCTTCAAAAGCCTTTAATTGCAGATAGCCTCTCGGGTGCAGCTATTTTTTTTAGGAAAGAGCTCATTACTCAAATAGGAATGTTAGATGAAACTATGTTTTGGATAGAAGATGTTGAATTTTGTTATCGCGCTACTCAAAAAGGATTAAAATGTATATATTTATCCAAAGTCAAGATCATTCATCATGTTGGACAAAGCGCTAAAAAAAATTATAAAATTTCGCTTTCGAATCAAATATTTAACAAAATTAAATATTTTAAAAAGCATCACAATCCATTAAGTTACATAGCAGTTGTAATCTTGAGTTTTTACCATGTATTATTTAAATTGATAGTATTTGCATTGTTATCGCCATTCAGTGTTACATATCGAAGAAAAGCGATTGCATACGCCTACACTTTGCCAAAGGTATTTAATCCGCCAAAAGGTATAGCATGAGTTATTGTAAAAATATACTTATTACAGGAGCTACTGGCTTTGTTGGTCGTCATTTATTGCAAGATATTGATGCAGATAATTATCAAATTAGATTGACTACAAGAAAACATCAACAAAAATTACAAAAGCTATATCCTAATTTTGAGGTGGTAGTGGCCGATTTAAATAATTTAAACGAATTAAAAGATGCTTTATGTGGGATTGATGTGGTAATAAACACTGCAGCCGAAGTTAGAAATGAGGGACAATTGGCGATAACAAACATCGGTGGAACAAGGAATTTAATAGAGGCGGTAGTGTATCATAAAATAAAAAAGCTGATTCATTTAAGCAGTGTTGGTGTTGTAGGTAAACAATATAGTGCAAGTGAAATTATTATTGATGAAGAAAATAAATGTTTTCCTAAAAATGAGTATGAACGCACTAAGTTAATCTCAGAGGACTTAATAATAGAGGCACAAAAACTACATCAATTTAAATTAGATATTATTAGACCAACCAATGTTTTTGGAGAAAACCATCCTTTTAATGCCTTACTTGGATTATTCAAATACATTAAAAGTGGAAAGCCATTTATATATGGAAGCCATGCCAAGGTAAATTATGTCTATGTGAAAGATTTAACTTATCTCATTTGTTATTTATTAAAAATAAAGGATGACAAAGGTATCGTCAACATAGGCCAATCAGTTGATTTAGCATATTTTTACCAGCAGGTTCAAGAAATTTTAATTAGCAAAAATAAAAATATTATTATACCCGATTTTCTTACTTTTGCATTCAATTCAATAAAAGTAAAAAAAATTGAGTCAGTTACAAATAAGGTAGTATACAGCGATAAAAAATTATTGGAGTTTTATAATTATCCTTATGGTGAATTTGAAGGACTAAAGAGAACTATTACACATTATAAACATTTAAATTTACTAACGTGAAAATATGTTTTTTTGCTGACGGAGAGAGTATCCATACGTTGCGATGGTGCAAGCACTTTCATGCGCAAGGACATGAAGTACATCTCATATCTTTTAAACAAGTTTCAATTGAAAACATCTTTGTACATTTTATTGATACTGGAAAGATTGCAGTAAGTGGTGGAAATTGGAAAGTATTATTTAAATACAAAAAAATAAAAGAATTATTGAAGCAAATAAAGCCCGATATATTTCATGCGCATTATGCAACCAGTTACGGTATTACAGGAGCAATGGCAGGTTTTCATCCATACATTATAACGGCATTAGGTACCGATGTTTTACTTAGTCCAAATCAATCTTCTGCTTATAAATTACTCCTTAAATATGCATTTTTTAAAGCTGATTGGATTACCGCAATGGCTGATCATATGAAAAAAGTCATTTTAAAATTGGGTGTAAGTGCTACCAAAGTTGATGTGGTTTCATTTGGTATTGATCCTCTTGTTTTTAATAGCAACACTAGAAATTTACCGCCTCATCAATTTGTAATTACTAGCACTCGTAATTTTGAGAAAATATACAATTTACCGCATTTACTTAAGGCAGTGGCTATTGCACGAGAACAAATACCATCTTTGTTTTTAAATATAATAGGAGATGGAAGTTTAAAAGATGAAATAAAGAATGAAATAAAGACTCTTAAATTAGAAGATTGTAGCAAAATGTATGGAAAAATTCCACAACCAGAAATAGCTAAAGTTCTCAATAATTCCCACCTATTTATTTCAGTTTCTCTTTCTGATGGAAATAACATTTCATTAAACGAGGCTATGGCATGCGGCACGCTGCCAATTGCAACTAACATTCCAGCAAATACACAGTGGATTAAAGATGGAGAAAACGGTTTTTTAGTTGAGATAAATGATGTGAATAAATTAGCCCAAAAAATTGTTTCTTGTTATAAAAACTACAAAAAAATCCAAGAGGTTGCTGAAGTCATGAACAAAAAAATAATTCAAGATAAAGGAATTTGGAGCGTTAATATGAGTTATGTTGAAAAGAAGTACCAACAATTGGCAAAAAAAACATGAAACCATCTATCATTATTATTGGCGCAGGAGGCCATGGGAAAGTTGTTTATGATGCTATTGTTGCACAAAACAAATTTGAAGTAACTGGCTTTGTCGATAGTCAACTAAAAATTGGCACCAAAGTAATAGGGCAAGTTGAAGTTATTTGTGCGCAAGAGAATGTTGCAAGTTTAGTTAAAAAGGCCGAGTACTTTATTGTTGCTATTGGTAATAATATAATTAGAGCTCAAGTTTATGATAATCTTGTGAGTTTATTCAAACCAGCCACAATTATTCATCCTCTAAGTGTTATTGGAAGCGAAGTAACTATTGGAGATGGTACAGTTGTTTTAGCCTATGCCATAATTAATGTATTAAGTAAAGTTGGTTCTAATTCAATTATTAATGCAGGAGTTATAATTGATCATGAATGCGAAATTGGAAATAATGTATATTTAAAACTGGGTGCCATAATAGTTAATAACAGTAGGGTCTTAGATTTTCACACCAGCGAAATTGGTCAAATTATCAATAGCTAAATTTAGAGCTAGAAAAATAATTGTTTAACATCATTGATTATAATTTATGGAAATAGATAGTGCAACAAGAGATATTATACAATGGGATGTAGTAACTTGGTCGGAAGCAATTGAATTTTGGGATAAACATGTAGACTGGAGTAAAATTAATCATTGTTTAGAATTAGGAGGGCGACAGGGAGGCCTCTCTCTCTGGTTAGCTTTGAAAGGAAAGCAGGTTGTTTGTTCAGATTTAGAAAACGTAATGAATACAGCTCAACCCCTGCATAATAAATACAAAATAAAGGATAAAATCACCTATCAAAACATTGATGCAACAGCTATTCCTTATGAACAACATTTTGATATAATTATTTTTAAATCAATAATTGGAGGTATTGCAAAAATTGGTGGCATTGATATGCAGAAAAAGGTATTTAAGGAAATATATAAAGCATTAAAACCAGAGGGAATGTTACTTTTTGCTGAAAATCTTGTTGCCTCGCCAATGCATCAATTTGCGCGAAAAAAATTTAATAAGTGGGGTGATTATTGGCGTTATTTAACTATAGATGAAACAAGGAGTTTTTTATCAAATTATAAAAAGTTAAGTTACGATACTTGTGGATTTAGCGCGGCATTTGGCAGAAATGAAAAGCAACGTAATGTACTTGCTAAAATAGACCAAAGTCTTTTAAATTACTTAACTCCTGCTAGTTATAAATACGTTATTTATGGCGTAGCAAAAAAATAATGGAAGTAATCAAATATTTTTTTAAAATTGAGTTGGGGCTAACTTTCCAATAAGGCTCTCTGGTGCACAACAAATTCATTAAGTGCGTCAATCAACGTTTTTGAAACTTTGTTGAAATATCTTTTAGATTTATAAGCGCCAATCCATTGTATACCTTGAACTGCATTGGTTAAAAATATTTCATCAGCTCTTATTAAATCGTTTGGTTTTAATTCGGTTTCGTAAACATAAATTCTGGCCTTTGCTGCTAAATCTAAAATAACTTTTCGCATCACACCATTAATGCAACCCTCTGCAAGCGCTGGAGTATAAAGCACCCCGTTAATCACAATAAATAAATTACTGCTGGTAAATTCACAAACATTATGCTTGTCATTCAAAATTACTGATTCTTCAAGATCATTATCACGCTTATATTTTCCGGCAAGCACGTATAGCAAGCTATTACAAGACTTAATGCTGCTCAATACATTACAGGGTTTCTTAATTTTTTGATATAAATCAACCTTAAGCCCTTTGCTGTTTAACTCATATCCGATGGCCGATGCATAAGGCATCACATCAACAATGACAGAACATGTATTGCTTTCCGGAGCATACAAACCGCCTTCGTTTCTGTAAAAGTTAATACGCGCTTTCCCCTCCTTTTCAACACCATTTTTTTCGGCAAGTAATTTTACTGTTTCCTGAAGTGATTCTATTGATAAATCGGGTGGTAAATTAATTTCAAGGACGCTGGCTGTTTCTTTTATTCTATCAAAATGATTTTTGATAAATGGCATTTCCGAGCCTGTAATTCTCATACTCTCAAAGAAGCCATCGCCATAACAAAAAGAGCGGTTAGCTATTGTAAATAAAGGGGTTTCCTTTGATACTATTTGATTGTTGAAACTGATAAATTTACCTGTCATTGCCCTATTTTTGTGTTTCCAAAATTACAAAATAAGATGTAATATTTCATTAATGTTTTGATTTGATGGAAGTAAAATTGACTTCACTCCTACTTTAATTGCAGCATCTGCATCCCTTTGCTTGTCGCCAATAAACCATGAAGCATTCACATCGATATTAAATTTAGCAATTGCTTTCTCTAAAAGTAAAGAATCTGGTTTTCGGCACAGACACTTACTTACTGAAGGATGATGGGGACAGTAATAGATGGCTTCGAATTTTATACCCTGTTTATTTGCTTCTTCAATAAGTATGTGATGGCAGGCATCCATTTGCACTTTAGTATATTTCTCAAGAGCAATACCACTTTGATTAGTGATGATGATAAAAACAAAACCTTTATGCTGTAATTTTTGTAATCCTTCAAACAATCCGTCATTAATAATAAAATCATCAACAAGATAAGTATGCTCTCCCCTTTCATAATTGATAACACCATCTCTGTCTAAAAAAATACAAGCTTGTTTTTTCATACTAGATCCAGCGTTCCTTTAGTATTTCAATAAAACGTATGGCAATATCTTTATCAAGTAAAATTGTAAACATTATACCAAATAGGGCTCCAAAAAAATGTGCATCGTGTCCTATATTGCCTCTATTTTGCTTGGCTAAATAGTATGAAATGGTCATATATAAAGCACCAAAAATGTAGGCAGGAATATCAAAAGGTATAAACAAAAAATTAAATATTTGTAAAGGGTTGAATAAGATATAAGCAAACACCACAGCCGAAACTGCACCTGAAGCACCAACAGCAGTATAGCCAAAATTATTTTTATGTTTTTCGTAGGAAGGAATAACGGAAGTTACCATGCCTCCAATATAAAGTAGAACAAAATAAAGAACACCTTTAACACCAAAGGCAGCACCATACATATATTCGGTGCCATGTTCGCCAAAGTTGTAAAGTACATACATATTAACAGCTAAATGCAACCAATCGGCATGAATTAAGCCATAACTTGCAATACGGTAAGCATCTTTACCAGAGCTCATGGCAGCAGGAAACAACTTTAATTGATCAAAAAGTTTTACATTATTGAACGCTGAAATAGAAACAACAGCAGTAATAAAAATAATGATGATAGTTATAGACACGCCTTACTATTCGGGCAAAAGATTCATGTTTATTTCCATACTAGGCACAAATGAGCCTTTGTCGAGAATAGTAATATTTTCTGAATGTGTTTTATAACCTGGGGCCATCACATCTAAACTATAAGCACCGGGTGGTAAAATCATTATAAATTTGCCTGTTTGAGGATTTACTTTGTACTGTCCAAAGGTATTATTCGACTTTAATTCAAACACCTCAATCATGGCATTTGCAGGAATTTTATCAGACTTAAAAACTTTTAAAACACCTTTCACTACTGTTAATTCAGCATCTACACCTTTAAAGATAATTCTGTAAACATCTAAATCACCTTGACCACCTTTTCTTAATGCGGCCATATAACCATAGCGACCTTTGCCACTCATACAAAGATTTCTATCATCAAATGGGGTGCTTATGGGATATCCAATATTTTTTGCAGGGCCAAAATTTAATGTATCAGGCAAAATTTCTGATTTAAAAATATCATATCCTCCCATAGAGTTATGCCCCTTAGAGCTGTAAAACAAGGTGTAACCATCCAAAGAAATATTAGGGAAATCCTCATCGTAAGCTGAGTTAACATCTGGACCTAAATTATAAGCTTCTCCCCATTCTCCACTTGGCAAAATACGTGTTCTATAAATATCAAAACCTCCTAAACCACCTGGTCTGTTACTTGAAAAGTAAAGGGTTTTGCCATCAGGAGAAATTGAAGCAGAACTTTCTTCATAGTTAGAACTGTTGATATTGGGATTTACTTTAAGAGGCTTTTGAATTTGATTGTCCATTTTTGGACCAATAAATACATCACCCTTTCCTTCCAAATTGTCAAAGCTAAATATTAAAGTATTTCCATCAGCACAAACGCCAACAATTTCCTCATCACCTTCTTTGGTATTAACAGTTTCTCCAATATCATCAACTTGTTGCCACTTTCCTTCCTTTACAGAGGATATATAAACATTACTTGCATATTTACCATCTGCTTTTTTAACTGAGTTATCGGGTCTTTGTGAATTAAACATCAAAAAATCTTCGCCTTCAGAGATAAACGGACTGTAATCAGCAAAAGGAGAATTTATTTCTGTTCCTAAATTCTCAAAAGTAACAGCTACGGGGGATTTTATCAATTCCTTAGCATTCTGACACATTTCAATTTCGTGCAGCACTTGTTTTTCCGTGGCCTTGCCTGCTGGTGTAGCTATAAATTTTTTGAATTGCTCAATGGCTTTGTCAAATTCTAAGTGAAAAGTTAATGCTTTGGCATAGGTATAACTATACATTTTATCCACGTTGGCATCGGATGATGCAAGCTCAAGAAAAGTCTTTGCTTTAAGTTTGTCGACATTGGTTTCAACATAGCAGGCACCAACTCTATAATTATAAAAGGCATTTTTTTCATTTCCTTCCAATAGTTTTAGGTAATCACCTAAGGCATCTTCAAAGTTTTTTGCATTGAATTTCATGTCTGCAACAGCAATTGGATCACTCATATCCACGGCTTTAGCTGTAGCTGCCACAGGAGCTTTGGCTTTTGCAGGTGTATTTGTTTTAGTTTGTGCATTAACGCTGGCAACTTGTATAAACATGCTGCAAGCAAAGCAAGTAATGAAAATATTTTTTGACATCATAATTATGAAGTTAATCCAATAATAAAAGGCGAATATAAGTTAGATTTTTATGAAATCTAAATTTTGAGTGCAAACATATTGCAATTATACAAAAATCAAATATTATGCCTTTTATAATAATCGAAAAAAAAACAACGTTTTTAGTACGAGCAATTTATCTTGTAAATATATAACTATACTTACACCCAAGCAGTTTATGTTTTAAGGGATATAAGTAGCTGTAACTGTTAGCATGATTTATTTACAATAAAGCAATATTACTAATTTTAACGAAATTATTATTACTTTTAAGCGTTAAACACCAAAATTTTTATCCATCAAAATTGCCCGTTTTTTATACATACCATACTGTAAAACATTTAAAAAGAGCTTCTAAATGAATTTTATACTTGATTTTAATTAGTTTTTCATTCATTGGCATTGAATTAAAAGCACAATCTGCAAAAGATTTATACAAAAGTGGCATTGCCTCTCAAAAAGCAGGCAATTACAAAGAAGCCGTAAAACAATTTAGTGCTGCTATTAACCTTAAGAGTGACTACACAGATGCCTATTTTGAGCGGGCCAACAGTAACTTTAATTTAAACCAATTTGAACAGGCTTTACCTGATTATATTTATTTACACCGCCTGACACCATTGAACGAGAGTTATATTATTAAGGCTTCAATTACCTAAATGGAATTAAAAAGATGGGCTGATGCCCAAAGTATGTTGATGAAATTGGAAGCTGATGACATTAATTTGCATGTTGCAGAAGCAAAAGTGCGAATGACTCAATGCAAGATTATGCTTAAAAACTATGAAGAAGCTGTTAATTATTTAGCTGAGAGTGTAAGTATATTTGCCGATGATGATCTTATTTTTTATTACAAAGGTATAGCAAGCGATAGTATCAAAGACCACCAAACAGCGGCCATTTGCTAAGCTAAGTCAATAGAGCTATTAGATCAAAAATTACTAAAAAAAAGGGTCTCAAAAATTATTTGCGATTCATTAAAGAGTATATATCTTGTAAGTTTGGGCAACACTCAAATGCTTATGTTTGATTATACTTCTTCACAAAATAGTTATAGCCAAGCCATTAAATTAAGCCCTAAAAAAACAGATTTATATTTAACCAGAGCCCTAATTAATTTTCAAAATAATCAACTGAATGAAGCTTTAGCAGATTTAAAAAGTTGTGAAGAATTAAAATCGAACGAGTTTTACCTGTTAAAAGCAAAAGTACTAAAGAAGGCAGGGCAATTTAATCAAGCCATCGAAAACCTAGAGCCTATTATTGTTAATGATACAGCATTTCATGCTCGTTTGTTAAAAGGACAATGTTTAGAAAGTATAGGAAAGTTTGAAGAAGCACAAATAGCCTACAAGATGGCAAGTACAAAGGTGCCTGTTGATAAAAGAAAAGAAATCGATGCAGCGCTTAAAAGAATCAGAAACAGAGTATATGAATTAAACAGAGAAACGGACATCCCGCTTTTTAGTATCACATCTCCCCCACTCGATTTAGATAAAAAAATGATGATTCCTAAAAGTAACCAATTTGTTGAAATTAAAGGCGTAGTAAATGATAAAAGTTTAATTAAATCAAACGTTATCAATGACACAGAAGCTGATTTTGAGCGGGATAGTTTGAATCCGAATTTTAGATTAAAGGTTAACTTAACTGACAAAGAATATATTAAGTTAAAAATTGTTGATATATATTCAAATAGTACTGAGCAAAATTATGTCTTTAACCGGGCCGAGAAAAATGTTCCAAAACACAAGCTCTTCATAGCTTATTCAGAAAAGGAGAAAGCAGTATTTTTCGATAAATCAAAAGAAAAAATATTAAATATTACAGGACGAGTTGAGGATGAAAGTTCCATAAAAAGAATTATGGTCAATGACAAAATAGCTTCTTTTAATATGAACGAATCAAATCCATTGTTTGAAACTAGTATTGATGTTTCACATGCCGATTCCATCAGAATTTTAATTATAGATGAATACGAAAATGTTGAACTTACATCGTATTACATCAATTCAAAAGCTGCCTCAGAAATGTCAAAGAATCCAATGGGAAAGACTTGGCTTGTTTTCATTGCCAATTCTAATTATGCAAACTTTAGCACTTTAACTGGTCCAGAAAAAGACCTCAATAGTATAAGAAATACGCTCTTGCAATACCAGTTCGATCATATGATTACTAAGTACAACATGACGCTTTCTGAAATGGAAAAGTTTTTCAGGATTGAGCTTCGTGATTTAGTAAAAGAGCAAGGCGTTAACTCAATTATGATATGGTTTGCGGGACATGGTAAATATACCAATGAAACAAGGTTATTGGTTGCCCGTAAATGCAAAAAAGGATGATGAAATAAGTTATTATCCTGTTCCTTATTTAAGATCAAATTTAAACAGCTATGGTAAAATGCTTAGAAATGTACTCATTGTATCAGATGCCTGCGAATCGGGTCCTTCATTTAGTTTAGTTGAAGAAAAAATTGTTGATTTTGATTGCAATTCCTTGGATGCAAAGAATACCAGTGCCTTTGTGTTTTCATCCACCAATACCGAAAAAGCCTCAGATAATTCAGTATTTTGTGAGACTTTCTCTAATTTGCTAAACGCTACCATTGAAAACTGTTTACCTATGAGTAGGGTAGTGAAAACGGTAAGCGAAGTGGTAGAAAAACGTCAGAGTCAGAGGTGTAAGTATGGAAAGATTAAGGATATGAATAATCAAACGGGTAATTTTTATTTTCTTAAAAGAGAGAAGTAAGACCACTTTCAATTGAAATTAACATTATCAATAGTGTATTTTAAAATTGATATGCTATTCAATAATTTAAGTCTTGTTATTATTTACCTCAAAAATTCATTGAACCTTGTATGGTGTATAGTCGATTAATTACAAGTTGATAGCAATGTTAATCGACCAACCATTCTCGAAAATTTGCAAATTAAAAGGTGCACCCTGCGCTACTTCACTCCAGGCTGCCTTTGAAGCAATTTAAAAGTTTTGCTCCTCGTTCAACTTTTTGTCAGTTTACAGACAACTTTTATATAAAAAATTATTGCTTAAACACAATCTCTTATAACTACCAAGTATATTTAGCACCTAAAACTTCGGACCATGAAAAATATTTTTTACTTTTTGACATTTATAACTTGCATTACTTGTTTGGCAATTTCTTGCTCCAAACCAACCGAAGCGTGCTTCACATATTCACCGACCGCTGCTACAACTAATACCACGGTAACATTTAATGCTTCTTGTTCTGACAATGCTTCATACTTTTCTTGGAATTTTGGCGACAACACCTCAGATACAACCAATACTTCAATGACGATAACACATAAGTTTTCTTCAACAGGACAATATATTGTAACACTAATTGCTGAAAGAAAAGACGGAATGACCTTAGGTAAAGACAAGCCGAAAGCAACTCAAACTATTACAGTTCAATAATACATTAGAAATATTTTTTTACTTTTCTACAATGAAAAGGACGACAACAGGGGTTATACAGCAGGAGAGTTTATATTGCAAATTTGATAGTTCGTTTAATTTGAAAAGTTTGTTGCACCTGGAAAGTGATGTGATTTGCAAGCCACTTCAAAGCCCATTAAAAAACAGTAGAGTGGTAAAAATAGTTTTGTAATGCGTATAAAACGCTAATTAATTCTTGAGTGCTTATGCCTGTTTCAAAGTTAATATATGTAAATTGAACAGCCTCTGATTTTTATCATCTTATTAGATAAAACTTTTTTAGTACTTTCGCCATCAAGCAAATAATAAAAAACATATAATATGAATTACGATTTAATAGTTATTGGTAGCGGACCAGGCGGATATGTAGCTGCCATTAGGGCTTCGCAATTAGGCTTAAAAACTGCTATTGTAGAAAGAGAAGAATTAGGTGGGATATGCTTAAACTGGGGCTGTATCCCCACAAAAGCATTATTAAAAAGCGCTCAAGTTTTTGAATATTTAAATCATGCCAGTGATTATGGAATTAAAGTTAGTGGGCATGAAGCCGATTTTACTGCTGTAGTTAAGCGTAGCAGAGGTGTTGCTGATGGTATGAGTAAAGGAATTCAGTTTTTAATGAAGAAAAACAAGATTGATGTTTTAATTGGCAATGGTAAAGTAAAACCAGGTAAAAAAGTTGAAGTAACCGATAAAGAAGGAAAATCTGTAATTCACGAAGCCAAGCATATCATATTGGCTGTTGGTGCTCGTTCTAGAGAATTACCCAATTTAAAGCAAGACGGTAAAAAAATTATTGGTTATCGTCAGGCAATGACCTTGCCTTCTTTGCCAAAGTCAATGTTAGTGGTTGGTTCAGGTGCAATCGGCAGCGAATTTGCTTATTTTTATGCTACCATGGGTACCAAAGTTACTCTGGTGGAGTTTTTACCAACCATAGTTCCTGTTGAAGATGAAGAAGTATCAAAGCAACTGGAGCGTTCATTCAAGAAAATTGGGATTGATGTAATGACTGAATCATCTGTAGAGTCGGTTGATACTAGTGGTGCTTTATCAAAAGTAAAGATTAAAACAAAAACTGGTGAAAAAATCGTTGAAGCTGAGATTGTACTTTCAGCAGTTGGGATTCAATCAAACCTCGAAAATGTAGGATTAGAAGAAACTGGTATTGCTAATGATAAAGGAAAAATTAAAGTAAATGAATACTATGCCACTAATCAACCTGGCTATTATGCCATTGGTGATTGTGTTGGCGGCCAAGCATTAGCGCATGTAGCAAGTGCAGAAGGAATTATATGTGTGGAGAAAATAGCCGGGCATCATCCCGAACCACTTAATTATGGTAATATTCCAGGATGTACCTACAGCAGTCCGGAAATAGCATCGGTTGGTATGACTGAAAAAGCAGCCAAAGAAGCTGGCTATACATTAAAAGTTGGTAAGTTTCCTTTTTCTGCGTCTGGTAAAGCAAGTGCTGCTGGAGCAAAAGATGGTTTTGTGAAGTTAATTTTTGATGCAAAATATGGCGAATTATTAGGGGCTCATATGATTGGTGCCAATGTTACTGAAATGATTGCAGAACTTGTTTTAGCGCGCAAATTGGAAACTACAGGACATGAAATTATAAAAGCGGTTCATCCTCATCCAACGATGAGTGAAGCCATAATGGAAGCAGCAGCCGCAGCCTATGGTGAAGTAATTCATTTATAATTAATAATTTGAAAAATAGGCTATCAAACAATATGAAAAAAGCAAACAAACTGTTTTTAATAAGCAGCTTTGTTTGCTTATTTTTAATCAGTTTTGTGCAAGTTAAGGCACAACAAAAAGAAAAAAAAATTATTCAATTTAGTGGTGTTGTTGTAACTGGCGATAGTTTAAAGCCGGTGCCCTTTACCAATATTTTTGTAACCGGAACCAGAACGGCTACCGTGTCTGATTATTATGGCTTTTTCTCCTTTGCAGCTGAAGAAGGAACAGACATTACTTTTTCGGCCGTTGGTTTTAAAAAGGCGCATTTTTTTATTCCAGATACCTGCAATGAAAATCGTTATTCCATGATTCAGATTTTATTTTTAGATACTTTTATGCTAAGGGAAGCTACTGTTTATTCGTGGCCAACAAGAGAACAGTTTCGACAAGCTTTTTTGAATATGGACAACATGAATGATGACATGGCACGTGCGCAAAAGAACTTGGCCAAGGAAGAAATGGAAATTATTTCTATGAACATGGGTATGAGTGGGCAAGAGAACTTTAAAAACACCATGCAGCAATATCAGTCACGTATGTATTATGCTGGTGGAAGGCCTCCAATGACCATTATGGACCCACTTAAATGGGCCGAGTTTGTAAAAGCTTGGAAGCGAGGAGATTTTAAAAGTAAGGAATAATGATGTCTTTAATAATTTAATTTATTTGGAAAAGCAATCATCCTAATACGATAAAAACTGCACCTTACAAACCAATAAATATAAGTAAGAATTAGCATAAATAAATATCTAATTCAAAGTGTCTAAATAATTATTATTCAGTAAGATAAATTAAATTTCTTAATTTTAAATTTAATATTTTATAACTTCTTTGGGGCCTGTTTGACACATTTCTTTTACAAGTTAAACAGATAGAATAATTTTTTTAACTTACATTAAACAGGCGGGCTTGTAGGTCACCAATATTTTCAATTATAATTAGTGGACAGTTCCTATTTTGTATTGCGGGAATATAGAGCTAAGATTGATTAATTCAGTCTATTCTGTTCGGAGATGACTATTGGAAATGCTTAATCAGGATTTATTTGCTTTGGTAAAATGTTTGCACTCCAATGAACAATATAACTTAGGTGCTTAAACTTCAATAGAACTTACCAAAAAGCAAAAAGTGCTTATAAAAATTAAATTACAACCTTATTTTTTTCTCCCTATAAAAGAATGGAGCAACTGATTGTATTTTTCAAAACCTACAGTTTGAGGCACATTACTGTGATCAGCACCTTCTATTCTTTGGGCTTCGGAAATGGTACCAGTGTAATTTTTTAATAAAACTTCTC
>JBILPB010000187.1:0-5240 GCA_044374175.1 Bacteroidia bacterium
AATTACAAATCCAAATGTTTAAGTATTTACTACTATTCCAAGCATCATTACCTCCTTGAGCAGAGTATTTCATGGCATTGTTAGAGCTAAAAGAAGTTACTGTAGTAGACTTTCTAACAATTCCTGAAGTAGCATTACCATTAGGATCTACTGTAGCCAAACAAAATTCAATACTTGCATCAGCAGCTAATCCTGTAAAGGCAGCAGGAACATTAACAATATCACTATTTAATTTTCTAAAATCTTTGTTTAAAACATCTAACTGAGCTAAAACACGAGCATCACTAATATTTTGTGTTGAATTGTTATATAAAACATGAAATACCACTGGTATTGTTACACTTGCTCCTACTCTGTTGTCTTCTTCAAGAACAAAATTATTCGTATGTTCTTCAATTTCATTCATTCTTTGTTGAAGAGAAGGATCGCTTTGCAGCTGATGATCCAAGTAATCCATTGTGCCACAATTTCTTTGGGCAAAAACAGTGCTGCCAAATAAGGCAATCACCAGACTAATTTTGAGTATTTTCTTTATCATTTTATAGATATTATAAATTATTATTTCAAATAAAAGTAAAAATTAAAACTTATCAAAATAATTATCTTAAAAGTTTTCAATACTTTTTGCCTCACAAAAAACTATCAAATAAGTGGATTTATAATTCATGCCATCAAAACAATTGTTTAACCCAATTTATGCAGTAGAAATCGTTGGTAAACAAAATTTTGCAAAAATATAAGGTGCTCACAAACTGCTTTGGATTGAAAGAATAGCACGTTATTTTGAAATCAAAAATGGGAGTAAGTGCTTGAAATTGAGATACAGTAAAATAATTTAAGTAGATTTCTAATACGGAATTTGATTAAAGCGTTTGAATAACTTAATTTTCATAAATTTACTTCTTCATACTCTAAAATTTTTATGCTCAAATTTTACCAACTTTTTCTAAAATTCTTATCAATAATTTCTACTTCCTATGCTGCAAATACCGCCTTCAAACTATTTTGCACACCTATCAATAAAAAATTAAGAGATAGAGAAATTGAAGTAATTAAATCAGCGAAAGCTGAAAACATAGCATTTGAAGATACCTATATAAAAAAATACACTTGGGGAAATGGCAGCAAAACAGCTTTACTAGTGCATGGTTGGGAAAGCAACGCAGGTAGTTTAGGTGCTTTTGTAAAATTGTTGAACGAAAATGATTTCAAAGTAATTGGGTTCGATTGCCCTGCTCACGGACAAAGCGGAGGCAAACAAACAACGCTATTCAGAAATTCTGATGCTGCCTTATTAATTTGCAATCAAATAGGACATATTGATATAGCCATTACGCATTCATTTGGGAGTGTTGTTTTAATGAATGCTTTATTACACAACAAAGAAATTAGTTTAGATAAACTCATTATGATTACCACACCTAATGAGTTGCAAAAAGCTTTTGATGACTTTTACCGTTTACTTAAAATTGGCCAAAAAGTAAAAGAAAAGATGGAGCAAAAAATAGAAAAGCTTTACCATATAAAAATTAAAGATATGACGGCTAGTTTATTGTGTAATCAAATCCATTTAAAACATGCCATGATTGTTCATGATAGGCAAGACAAAGTTATTCCTTTTCACAATGCTGAAATTGTGGCAAAAAACCTAAAAAATTGCCAGCTCATTCCTATTGAAAATGCAGGACATTATAAAATTTTGTGGGATAAACGAGTGGTTGATTTGGTTGCAAAAGAAATTCAATAAATCAAAAAGCAATTGAAGAGGTAAATTGAATTAACACACAGTTTAAATGATATCTGTAACCAAAATAGTTTTATAATGCCCAACTGGCAAGTCATCCAAAGATAATTTTGAAATAGCAATTCTTTTCAAAACTAACACCTCATACCCTAATTTATAACACATTCTCCTAATCTGTCTGTTTCTCCCTTCAACTAAAGTAATACTAAATGTATGATTTGATAACATACTTACTTTGCAAGGTTTGGTGAAACTGCCCATAATTTCGATACCTTCAGCCATTTTTGAAATAAATTCTTTATCAATTTCCTGATCAACCTCCACTTCATAAATTTTCTCTGTGTCACTACCAACATCAACAATTTGTTTATAAAAAACACCATCATTGGTCAAAATCATTAAACCTTCAGAAGCTTTATCTAAACGACCTATTGGAAAAAAATAATCTTGAATGCCCGTTGCTTCTATTAAATTATCAGGTATTTCTTTATTGAGCGTACTCTCCACTCCCACTGGTTTATGGTAAGCATAATAAAATAACTGTTTTCCTACTTGAAGTATTTCTTGTTTATATTTTATGGTATTTAATGCACTAATTTCCTGCTTTTGCATTGCAATCTTGTCATCAATAAAAACAACATTTGAGTTAATATCCTCTTTAATTTGCTGATGAGATAATTTGAGTTGCCTAACTAAAAAGGAATTGATGTGCATTTATAAAGGCCAGTCATTTTAGCTTTTTGAATTTTCAATGTTCAATTCCTTTTCTACTAAATAAGTATTTCTATTGGGAGAATTTCTTGCAATTAACTCTCCTAAAAAGCCCGCAAGAAAAAGCTGAGTGCCAATAACCATACTTATTAAAGCCAAATAAAATAAAGGTTGATCGGTTACATCACGTACATAAGCATGACGATAAATATTTATTATTTTCTCGATAATTAACCAAACAGAAACACCACCACCAAGCAAAAACATAAGCGTTCCAATGAAGCCAAAAAAGTGCATAGGTCTTTTTCCAAAGCGGCTCACAAAGGTAATAGTCATTAAATCTAAAAAGCCATTTACAAATCTTTCTAAGCCAAATTTACTTACGCCAAATTTGCGTTCATAATGCGTTACCGACTTTTCTGTTATTTTTCTAAAACCAGCCCATTTCGCAATCACAGGAATATAACGGTGCATTTCGCCATATACTTCAATACTCTTTATTACGTTTTTACGATAGGCTTTTAATCCACAATTAAAATCATGCAATTCAATGCCGCTCATTTTGCGGGTAGCCCAATTAAATAGTTTTGTAGGTATTGTTTTTGAAATAGGATCATGGCGCTTTTCTTTCCAACCAGAAACCAAATCATATCCATCTTTTACAATCATGTCATACATGGCTGGAAGTTCATCCGGAGAATCTTGTAAATCTGCATCCATGGTAAAAATTACTTCCCCAACCGCCACATTAAAAGCAGTATTTAAAGCGGCACTTTTACCATAGTTTCTTTGAAATTTTATTCCTTTTATTCTTTTGTCAGAGGCACTCAATTCATGAATAATTTTCCAAGAATCATCGGAACTTCCATCATCTACAAAAATAACTTCGTAAGATATTTCATGCGCAGTTAAAACACTGTCAATCCATGTGGCAAGCTCTTTTAAAGAATCTTGTTCATTCAATAAAGGGATAACTATTGATGCTTTTATCACTATTGATTTTCTTTAATGAAATTATTAAAATTTGGATTATCACGTTTCAAAATCAAACTCACAAATAGACCGAAAAAAAGCATTAAAAGTAGATTTAAATTAAAAATTATAGTCATAATGGCCATCATAATGGGACTGGCAAAAGTTCTAGCTATTTCCATCCCCTTTTCAACCTGGTCATCTGGCATTTTTTTATTCAGCATTTCTTCTTCTGTTTTTTTTAATACTTCATCAATAAAAGACTGATCAAAAAAACTTAGATAAATATATATGAAGAAAGCTAAAATTATAGAACTGAAAATAGTAATCAGTAAACAGCTAAGATATGATTGACTAAAACTTATGAAACCCTCATTTTGTTTATCTCTATACCAAATTGTGCCCCAAATGGCAATTGCTAATGCTGCAATAAAGGAAAAGATTGAATATAGAAAATTTGTTTCTAAACCTTTATTCATGGAAATGGCACGTAATAAACACAGAGCTAATCCTAAAATAGCGCCAAAATTCATAGCATTTTTTGTATTTGTCATTATTGTTTTATTTTAAAAAACGTCCAAATATAGTAATTCATCAATAGTTTTTACCCTAACTTGCATTCAAGTTAACAAATATTGATACAATATATAGTGTATCTTAAAAAATATTGGTATATTTGTAGACAATTAGTAATAAAACAATTTAAAATCCTATACAATGAAAAAACTATTTTTATTTTTATCAGTTGCAGCTTTCTCATTCTCAGTTTCTGCATCTAATGTAACTACTGACGGTAAGGACAAAGAGAAAAAAGAAGCTAAAAAAGAATGTGCTAAAGAAGCAAAATCATGCTGCAAAAGCGGAGGAGCAAAAGCTTGTGCTAAGTCTGGCGAAGAAAAATCTTGTCACGAAGGAAAAGCAGTAAAAAAAGCTGATGCAACTATTAAAGAAGCTGATAAGAAATAATCACTTTCTGAATGCATAAAAAAGCTCGTTATCAAAAACGAGCTTTTTTTATGTTCTATATTTTACCTTCTTAATTAGAATCTACTCGATTCACAGTCAATACACCACTTACTTTTTTAAGTTTTTTCATCAAGTCGGTTAAGTGATTGGTGTCATTCACAAACACCATAATTGTTCCTTCAAATATGCCGTCATTGGTATCAAAACTGATAGAACGCATATTTACGTTTAATTCATTGGATATAATTTTTGTGATGTTATTTACAATTCCAACTTCATCTGTTCCAGTTACTTTAATACCTGCTAAAAACGAAATACTTTCTTGGTTGGTCCATTTTGCTTTTACCACACGATAAGCAAAATTGCTCATCAATTCAGTGGCATTTGGGCAATTTACGCGGTGAATTTGAATTCCATCTTTCAAGGTCACAAAGCCAAACACATCATCTCCTGGAATTGGATTACAACAAGTAGATATTTTATAGTCAATTTTATCAACGTGCTCTCCAATAACCAACATATCGGCCTTTCCTCTTACATTTGAAACCAATTGTTCCAATGTTTTTAATTCTGGTTTGTTGGCTGCTGCTTTTACTTTAACCGAGCCGTCATCATTAATGGCATCTTTTATAGCTTTAATGGTTAAGGTGCCAATAGCAACTCTAAAGTAAAAATCTAAAAGCGTTGGTGCTGCGAAGAACTCGCGTACTTTCTCTAAATTATCTTTATTTACATTCACTTTAAGTTGATGCAAGCGTTTCACTAACATCTCCTTCCCTTCATCAGCTTTCTTTCTTTTCTCGAGCTTTAACGCTTCTTTAATTTTTGATTTGGCTTTGGCTGTTAC
>JBILPB010000054.1:0-18617 GCA_044374175.1 Bacteroidia bacterium
GCTTCCAAACAAGCCCACTTCGCCTGCGAAGGAGCACAAGTTGCTTCATACTTTATGAGTCCCAAATATGAAGTATTACAATCTAATTGACTTAAGCTATAAATGATGGCCAGCTTTACCGAATCAATCCTTTCTGAAGCTAGTAATTGAAGTAACTTTTTTGCGGCAGTTGTATCCTGCACCGAAGCAATACCTTGTATGCTAGCATAACGGTAGGCATCATTAGGATAAGCTAAAAATTCTAATAAGAAGTCAGATTTTCTGTCATATGCATAACCATAAATTTTCCTTAAAACAGCATCATTGGAAAATCTATTTTGTGATAAAGAAAATGAAATTGAAATCCAGAAAAAGAATAGAGTGGCAAAAACTATTTTCATATTTTAATTTTACATAAGTAAATATCTTATTTTCTGTTTAATAGATGAGGTTAAAAATCAGATTTTCTTTCATTCATATCAAAACCAATATCCTTAGCCATCACTATCTTATACTTATTCCCTTTTATTTTTTCATCTTTTATTGCCTTCAAAAATTCAAACACTTTGGATTCTTTAATCGCCACAAATGAATTAAAATCTTTTACTTCAATTAAGCCAATATCTTCCTTTTTTAAATTCCCTTTTTGAATAAATGTTCCAGCAATATCTACTTTATTAATTTTATTCTTTTTGCCTCCACTTATACTAATGGTTTTAAACTCAGGTTTATTGGGTCTTGCAGCCTTATTGTCAAGGGTAAAAATGTCTAATTTTGATTTAATATAGCCTGGCTGTTTTTCCTGTTTCGATATTAATAAATAGGCATTCCCTTTAGCTTGCATGCGCGCTGTGCGACCATTACGATGCGTAAATTCATTTTCGTGTATGGGCATTTGATAATGAATAACGTGTTTCATTTCAGGAATATCTAAACCTCGCGCAGCAAGATCTGTAGTTACCAAATAATTTACACTTCCGTTTCTAAACTGCACTAGCGCTTTTTCTCTTTCAGCTTGTTCCATTCCGCCATGATAAATGGTGGCAACAATACCTTTAGCATTTAAATAAGTAACGGTTCTTTCGCATGCATCTCGGTGATTGCAAAATATTAATGCTGCTTCATTTTTCAAATTACATAACAAGGCATAAAGGGTATTCAACTTATCTTTTTCTTCTGAAATTACAAGATGTAAGGTTAAATTTTGTTCCTCATCTATAGCCTTATTATAGTTTACTAAATGTGGATTTTTAATTTTTACAAAACTTGGCAAACGGCTCAAATTAGTGGCCGATAGCAATATTTTACGTTCAATATTTTCAAGATGACTAATTATAAAATCCATTTCCTCTTGAAAACCGAGCTCCAATGATTTATCAAACTCATCTAATACAAGAATTTTTATCCCCTCTAATTTAAAAGTTTCTCTTTTAATATGATCTGTTATTCTTCCTGGTGTGCCAATGAGTATGGCAGGAGGCACATTCAAATCATTCATTTCAACTTGCATCGCATGCCCACCATAACATACATTTACTTTGTAACCAGTGCCCATTTTTTTCCATACTTGTTCTATCTGCAAACAAAGCTCTCTGGTTGGTGCCAATATTAAACATTGCACTTGATTCACTTTGTTACTCAACAATTGAAAAACCGGATATAAAAATCCGATAGTTTTACCCGAACCTGTGGGTGAAATTAATACAACTTCCTGATGAGAAGCTATTGCTTCTTGAGCCAATTGCTGCATTTCGTTAAATGCCACTATCCCTAACTTGTCGATAACCTGCTGTGCGCTTTTTTCCATGATGCAAAGCTATAAACATTTATGCTTTTTTTTCAATTATAAAAGGGTTTATACTTTCGTTAGTTAGTAGCTTGCAAATTTTATCATGTATCGATAAAAATAAATAATTGTATTTTTGAATTGTAATCCTTTGCCATCTTCAAATGAATAAATACGCTTGCGCTGATTTACATTGCGACTTGCTTTCCTATCTGCAAGAAGCTCCCCATGCCGATCCTGTGATAGGAGGTGAAATTGGTTGTACTATTCCCGATTTATTAGCAGGAAATATAAAGTTTCAAGTAATGGCTATCTATACTGGAACTGAGAAGGGGAGTGTAAAATTAGCAAAAGAACAAGCCCTTCTATTTGAAAATTTAATCAAACAATATCATCCATATCTTTCATTTTTTGATATCGAAAAAAAAGAGATTGATTTTTCAAATAATGCATAGATTAAAATTGTCACAGCTATTGAAAATGCTTCAGGAATTTGTGAAGAAAATGAAGCCTTAAAAACTGCATTTGACAATTTAAATACCATCATAAAAATTAGCGGAAAACCTTTATACTTGGGATTAACGCATCATGGAGAAAACAGATTTGGTGGTGGAAATAGTTCCAATGTTGGTTTGAAGGACGATGGCAAAGCGCTTATAGATTATCTTTCGAAATTAAATATCGCACTCGACTTTTCGCACACATCCGATTTTTTAGCTTATGATATCATCAATTATATTGATAAAAATAATATAAAAATATCAATTATAGCAAGTCATTCCAACTTTAGGTCAGTATTTCAACATGCAAGAAATTTACCTGACGATATTGCTAAGGAAATTATTAAAAGAAATGGCCTTATTGGTATAAATTTACTGCGCGCCTTCTTAAATCCAAATGATAAAAATGCAATTTATGACCATATACAGTATGGTATTGAAATTGGTGCTATAAATAATTTATGCTTTGGAGCCGATTACTTTTATTGTGATAGTCACCCCGACCAAACAAGAGTACCTTTCTTTTTTGTACAACACAGCAATGCATCAAAATATCCAACAATTTTAAACGAAATAGAAAACAAAATGAATGGAGAAATAGCCCTGAAAATGGCTTTACACAATATTCAACAATTTTTAAATAGGAGCTATAAACAAGATATTTAATTAAACATTCATCTTAAATTTCAACATTTGTTTAAGTATTCTTGTTGTTAAAAATAGCTCCAATTTATCAAGCCAGTTAATTTTTTATTTTTTCATCAATTTAAGCTTATTTTTGTGCAACTATGCTTGTCAACACAAAAAAAATAATTTTACTTATTTGCATTCTATTTTTGAATTGTTTTCAAAACAAAGCTCAAACATTTGGCAATGAATGGATCAACTATAGTCAAAACTATTATAAGTTTCCAATAACTTCCACAGGTGTTTTTCGTATAAACCATACTGCTCTTCAAAACGCAGGCATTCCTATTGCTACTTTAAATCCTAAAAACATACAAATTTTTGGCCGAGGAAAAGAAGTACCTCTTTATATTGAAGGTGAGTCAGATGGTGTATTTAACACTTCAGATTTTATTGAATTTTTTGCCGAAAAAAATGATGGATGGTTTGATTCGTTGGCTTATGATAATCCTCTCCACATAGGCAACCCGTATTACAGTCTTTTTAATGATACAGCCTACTATTTTTTAACATGGAACAATAGTACTTTGAACGAGAGAATGCTGTTGGAGAACGATACCGTTAATTTTGGTTTATATAACGCAGAACCATTTTGTTTGGCAAAATCTATTGGCATATTTAGTGATACTTATTACGCTGGAGAAACTAACGGCATTGGTACTACTGATCCAGAATACACCCAAGCCGAAGGATGGTTTTGTACAAAATGGCAAGTTGGCGGTGGCAGAACTGAAAATTTACTTACTAAAAATGCATACATCAACGGGCCTCCTGTTACAATTAAAACAAAAATTATAGGAGCGTCTAATGCCGCAAACTATCAAAACGACAATCGGGTTAAAATTGAACTCATTGGCGCCAATACCATACAGCTCAACGATTTTATTTTTGATGGCTATACTGTGCACGACTTAACCTTTACTTCCCCAATAACAAACCTTGGCAATGTTTCTACCCAATTAAAATATTCAACTTTAACAACGGGTGCTCCTCATTTGCAATATACTGGGCTTGCATACAACAGTATTGAATATGCGCATACATTTGATTTTGAAAGCAACTACTTTTTTAGATTTAAACTACCAGTTAATCTAACCCAATTAAAATCAAAACTTATCATCACAAACATTAATTTAAATGGCGCGCCAAGGTTTTACGACCTTACGCATAAAAGAAGAATTTTGGTGGCATACAACAATGGAGTTTATACGGTATTAACACCAAATCTTGGTAATATTAAAGATTGTATCATCATTGGAGCCAATGATCTACTGGCCGTAAATCAATTGGTGCCCGTTTCTCCTAACGCAAAATTTACTGATTATGGCAGCACTGGGATGTTTAGCAACTTTATAATCATCAGTAATAAAAATTTATGGAGCGAAGCCTCTAATTATGCATCGTATAGAAATACCACTGGAAAAACTAGTTTATTGGCTGATGTGGATGAGCTTTACGATCAATTTGCCTATGGAATCAAAAAAAATCCATTAAGTATTAGACGATTTGTTGATTTTGCTGTACAAAACTTTACGGTAAAACCAGAGCATGTATTTATCATTGGTAAAGGAATGAGCTGGGATCAAGGTAGAAAAAATGGCACTAATTACGCTTTGTGCAAAGTACCTACATTTGGCTATCCTCCAAGTGATGTGTTGTTAACCGCAAAAATTTCGGGAACGGTTGGATATGAGCCAGGAGTGCCAATTGGTAGAATTGCAGCAAACAATAATGCCGAAGTTGCTGCTTATAAAAATAAAGTGATGCAACTAGAATCGCAAAACGATGCACTATGGATGAAAAATATATTACATTTTGCAGGTGGTTTTGACCTTCCATCCCAAGTTACATTAAAATACTTTTTACAACAATATGAAGCTGTGGTGGAAGATACTTCATACGGTGGAAATGTTACTACCTTTAGCAAAACAAGTACGGCACCTATTCAAATTACAGCTTCTGATAGCATAAGAAATTTAATTGAAACTGGCGTGTCTCTGATGACTTTTTTTGGTCACGCTGCCGGTAGTGGTTTTGATCAAAATATTGATGATCCCTCAACTTACAATTGGGGAGGAAAATATCCATTGCTTATCGCTAATTCATGTTATGTTGGAAATATTCATTTACCACCCGGACAATATATTACCGCTAGTGAAAACTATACACTAACGCCTAATGTAGGAACCATAGGCTTTTTAGCCACTGTTGGGGCTAATGTACCTTTGCCTTTATATGATTATACACGTAATTTTTTAATTAATTTAACGCAAACACATTACGGTAAAGGTATCGGTGTTGCCATGAAAGAGGCCATAAAAACGGTTCAGGTAAATTCTTATGATTTACTAAAAGATGCCTGTTTAGAAATGACTTTACATGGCGATCCTTCCATTGATTTGAACACGCATCCATTTCCTGATTATGCTATAAGTGCACCTAATGTTTATACAGCGCCTTCTGTAATTACTGCCGATCTTGATTCATTTAATTTAAAAGTAATAGTTTCAAATATTGGTAAAGCAGTTAATGATTCTATTATTTTAGAAGTTAAAAGGATATTGCCCAATGGCATCGCTGGTGGCACATTCAGTAAATTAATTAAAGCCCCTTTTTATAAAGACACCATCACATTTAAAATAAATACCGACCCGCTAAACGGAGCAGGAATCAATAACCTTGAAATTTTTGTTGATGCCACAAATAAAATATTTGAAACAACTGAAAGTAATAATAAAATCAACTACAATTTATTTATAAGAAGCGATGATATCAATCCTGTTTATCCCTATAATTTTGCCGTATTTCCTAAAAACAAAGTAACACTTAAAGCCAGCACCAACGATCCTTTTGCCATGGCTAAAACGTATCGCTTTCAAATTGACACCACCGATTTATTTACCTCGCCTGTGCAAGGTACGATAACTCAAACAGGTGGTGTTGTAAATTGGGAAGTGCCTTTTAATTTATCAGATAGTACTGTCTACTTTTGGCGTGTAAGCCGCGATTCAAGCGCTGGCACCAGTTATAAATGGAGAGAAAGTTCATTCCAGTATATCCCCAATAAATCGGGTTGGGTGCAAGCTCATTTCTTTCAATTTAAAAATAATGATTATCGCTTTATTGGTTATAACAGACCACAACGCAAATTTGATTTTGTGCCCAACGCTCGACAACTTACATGCCGCACATTTAGTGCGCCTATTGGTCAACAACCTTCTGATGCTAATTTGTATGCCACCGAATATAAGTTAGATTCAGAAGTACAAGAATACGCTGGTTGCCAATATTCCGCCAATATTCATGTGGCTGTAATAGATTCACTCACCTTACAATCTTGGGGTAAATATTGGGTAGATAATTCGCAATCACCTCCGGTAGTTTACAACCCCACACATGCATTTGGCAATCTTAACAATGGTGCAGGTTGTCGTAATCAATTAGAAAAATATTTCATCTTTCAAACAGGCAATGCGGGTCAAATGGCTGGCTTAAAAAACATGCTTAATAATGGTATTCCTGTTGGTAATTATGTGCTTATTTATACTTGGATAAGAGGCAATTCGCAAAGCATTGCCGATACAAGTGTTTTCACCGCTATGGAAGCTTTAGGCGCAGATAGTATGCGCTATTTGAGCAATGATAGAGCCTATATTTTCTTTGCAAAAAAAGGATACCCAAACACTGCACAAGAAGTAATAAGTCCACCAAATAGCCACAGCCAAATTAATTTTAGTACACCTTTGGTGAGTAACTGGAATACAGGAACTATTAATACAGAATACATAGGTCCTGCCTTAAGTTGGGACTCTTTACATTGGCGTCAGTTACCCTTAGAATTAGCTTCGCAAGATAGTATGAATGTAAATTTAATAGGCATTAAACCCAATGGAGTTCGAGATACCTTAATACATCATTTAAATTATAACAATAAAGATATTTCGTTGAGCGGCATTGCAGATGCAAATATTTACCCTTACCTGCAACTTACAATTGACATGAGTGATGATAGTTTACAAACGCCACCTCAATTGCGCAGATGGCATATCCTATACAAAGAAGTGCCCGAAGCTGCTGTCAATCCCAATAATTTTTTTAGTTTTTATAATCCCAATGTGAATGAAGGAGAAAAAATTAATTTCAAAATAGCTATCGAAAATGTAAGCAATGTAGATATGGATAGCCTTTTAGTAAAGTATTGGTTCGAAGATAGAAATAGATTAATACATCCATTAACTTATGTCCGACAAGATTCTTTGCGCGCTAATGATACTTTATTAAGTGCTATTGCTGTACCCACTTTAGGATTTTATGGTACCAATGCACTTTGGATGGAAGTTAATCCCAAAAGCACAAATGGCAATACTTACGATCAAATTGAACAATACCATTTTAATAATTTTGCACAAGTAAAATATACCGTAAGTGGCGATAAAATTAATCCTTTACTAGATGTTACTTTCGATGGTGTACATATTATTGATGGCGATTTAGTTTCTGCAAAACCTCAAATAGAAATTAAATTAAATGATGAAAATAAATTTATGGCCTTGGAGGATACAACTGTTTTTGCATTGTATCTTAAATCTCCTAATGACAATGAATCTAAACGAATTTGGTTTGGAGGCGCTAATCCATACCTGGTAAAATTTATACCTGCCAGCTTACCCGATAATACAGCAAGTATCACCATGAATCCAAGTTTTATAACTGATGGCAAATATGAATTATTGGTAGAGTCAAAAGATGCCAGTAACAATAAATCGGGCGACTTTAATTACAGAATTAATTTCGAAGTCATCAATAAATCCTCTATTACTGAAGTAATGAATTACCCTAATCCATTCAGTACTTCAACACGTTTTGTGTTTACTTTAACAGGAAGTGTAATACCCGATTATTTTAAAATTAGAATTATGACCATTAGTGGCAGAGTGATTAGAGAAATTACACAAGATGAATTAGGCCAAATTAGAATTGGAAGAAATATAACGGAATATGCCTGGGATGGAAAAGATGAATTTGGCGATCGCTTAGCCAATGGCATTTACTTCTACAAAGTGTTTACTGGCATTGAAGGCGAAACTATTGAAAAGAAAGAAACGCAAGCCGACCAATATTTTAAAAAGGGATATGGCAAAATGGTGCTAATTGGTAATTAATGCTAGAATTTAATAAGTTCATACTTTTCTTTTTCTCATCTTTATTAATATATTTGAGGAAGAATTTAGCCAAAAAACATCATGAAAAAACTTTTACTAAGTATCATAACTATCTTTGTTTTTATACAAACAAACAAAGCACAATGTCCAGGTTGTGTTATCGATCAGTCCTGCTCAGTTAATCCACCAGCGCCTGCACTCTGTCCCGCTATACTTCCAGATGGTTTACAAAATAATCCATACGATGAAAATGTTACCTTTTACATGCCAGCCCAATTTCAAACATCTGGTTTCAATGTAACTTTAAACCAAATTACTGTTCTTAGTATTACCGGAATGCCGCAAGGTTTAAACTGGCAAACTAGCGCATCACCCTCCAACATATTTTATCCTTCTACAAATCCTCCAAGCACCGAGCGTGGTTGTGTAAAAATTTGTGGTACACCAACTGTATTTGGACAATTCAATATCATTGTTTCGGTGGTTGCAGAAGTTTCTACACCTATTGGTAACGTTACGCAAAATGAATCTTTTTCTTTACCAATTTTAATCACTTCACCTCCGGGTGCCAATTCAAGTTTTGCTTATAATCCCTCTTTTGGATGTGCCCCTTTAAACGTTGATTTTGAAGCAACACTTGTTCCTAATGGATTAGAAGAATACACCTACGATTGGGATTTTGACAATGGAAATACTTCCACCTTGCAATTACCGCCAACCCAAACTTATGCTGTGGCTGATACTTATTATGTATCATTAAATACAAAAAAATACGTGTATCGTCTTTCCTCTGTAAGCATTTCTACAACTGGCACAAATTGGTGTGGTGACGTAGAAGAACCAAATTATCCATTCATAGGCTGCACTGCCAGCCCTGACATGTATTTTGAGTTTACTAATAACGGTGCTACGCAAACAAGTGGCACTATTGATGACCAGAATTCAGCAACTTTTTCAAACATCAACTACATCTTAACAGACCCTTTATTCTCATTGCAGTTTTTTGATGAAGATTTAATTTCTGGGAATGATAATCTGGGTAACTTTTTATACACTGTTACAGGCCCTGGCACTTTCAGTTTAAGCACAAATGAGGTAGCAGGCACTTTTACTATCGATACCGTTTTCTCACAACAATTTACTGATATTGATACTGTAATTGTTTTTCCAATGCCTGCAATACCTTCTATCACTGCTTCTGGCAATTTAAATTTTTGCCAGGGTGACTCAGTTACCTTATCTGTAAATGCCAACAATAGCACCTTTCAATGGTATTTAAACGACACCACAATTATGATTGGTGAAGTGAATCCTGATTTAACCATCAATACAAGCGGTGCCTATAGTGTAGTTGAAACAAATCAATACGGATGTAATAGTTTATCTGCCAATGATACTGTGATTGTTTATTCTATTCCACCTTCTCCAAATCTGTTCGTAAATGGCGGTTCTATTAATAGTTCGGCAACAGGCACGCTACAATGGTTTTTTAATGGTGTTGCCATACCTGGAGCAAATCAAGCCAACCTGCTTTATGGCGATACTGGCGTTTATACACTAACTGTTACAACAGCTAATGGTTGTATTAATTCATCATCGTTAAATGTTACTACACCAAGTGGTGTCTATCAAATCAACAATAATCAATCATTTTCAATTTATCCTAACCCAGTTAAAAACACTTTAAATATTCGCAACCAAAATGCTACAAATATCATTGTAAATATTGCCATCACCGATTTGAGTGGCGCAGTAGTTTATCAAGAAAACCAAGTGAATCTAAATAACACACCTGTGAGTATTGATATAAGTACAATGAGCAATGGCGTTTATTTTGTAAGCATTTTCAATAACCAAATAAAGCAACAACAAAAGATTGTAGTTATCAAATAGATATTTTTAACTAAAGGCTGTTGGCTGCAAATACTATATTTGTAGCTTCTACAATAGATTGAAAACTTATTTAAGACTCATAAATTTTGCAAGACCACTCGGTAAATACCTACCCGAGTATCTTGTTTATACTATATTAGGTGTAGTTTTTGGCTTGCTTAATTTTACACTATTTATTCCTTTACTCAATCTTTTATTTACCACTTACCCCGTAAAAGAAGTAGTAGAAATACCCGCATTTACTTTTTCGATAGATTACTTTAAAGATTTATTTAATTATTATTTCTACACCATCATTAAAGACGGTGGAAAAATAGCAGCACTACAATATGTTTGCCTGGTTATTTTCTGCTCAGTTTTGCTCAGTAATTTGTTTAAATTTTTATCTCAACGTGTACTCACTTCTGTGAGAACAAAAGTGGTAAAAAACATTCGCGAAACTGTCTTCAATAAAATTACAGATAGTGATTTACGTTTCTTTTACAACAATAGAAAAGGCGATTTAATTTCAACCTTAAGTAATGATGTGCACGAAGTAGAAAACTCAGTGGTGAGTTCACTGCAAGTCATCGTAAGAGAGCCTTTCATGCTCATTGGCTTTTTCATTTTGCTCTTTACCATGTCAGCAAAACTAACCTTGTTTACTTTGTTGTTGTTGCCTATTTCTTTTTTACTGATTGCGCAAATTACCAAATTGTTAAAACGTGATGCCTTGCGTAGTCAGGATTTGCTGGGTTATATCATGGGAACCATTGAAGAAACTATTTCTGGAATAAGAATAATTAAAGCTTTTAATGGTGAAGAATACATTAAGAAAAAATTTGATGGTCAAAACAACAAGTACCGTGGCTTATTAAAATCAGTCATCAACAAACGCGAATTAGCCTCACCAATGAGCGAATTCTTGGGCGTTTCGGTGCTTACCTTGGTTTTTTATTATGGTGGAAAATTGGTGCTCGAACATGCTGGTGATTTAACAGCGAGTGAGTTTATTACCTACATTGCTTTGTATTCGCAAATACTTATTCCTGCAAAAAATATTTCTACGGCTGTCACCAATATTCAAAAAGGTTTAGTTTCAGGTGCTCGCCTCTTAAAGTTAATTGATACAAAAATTGAAATTACAGAAAAAGAGAACGCTATTTCCTTAACTGGTTTTAATGATAAAATAGAATTTAAGAATGTACATTTCTCGCACGAAACATTCAAAGTATTGAAAGGAATTGAGCTAACAATCTCTAAGGGAAAAACAATAGCTTTAGTTGGCCCTTCAGGTGGTGGAAAAAGCACGCTAGCCGATATGGTGCCTCGTTTTTATGATGTAAGCGAAGGTCATATTCTGATAGATGGCACAAACATAAAGGATGTTACGATAAAAAGTTTACGTCAATTAATGGGCACTGTTACGCAAGAATCCATTTTATTTAACGATTCAGTGGCCAACAACATTGCCTTTGGTGTTGAAAATCCAGATATGGAAAAAATTATTGAAGCAGCAAAAATTGCTAATGCACATGAATTTATATCTGAATTAGCAGAAGGCTATCACACCAACATTGGCGATAGAGGCGGAAAACTCTCAGGCGGTCAAAGACAGCGTTTAAGCATTGCCAGAGCAGTATTTAAAAATCCTCCAATTTTAATTTTAGATGAAGCTACCTCAGCGCTGGATACAGAATCAGAAAAAATGGTGCAAGAAGCACTTACCAATTTAATGAAAAACCGCACTACATTGGTTATTGCGCATAGACTAAGCACTATTCAACATGCCGATGAAATTATTGTACTCGATAAAGGTATTATTGTTGAACGTGGCACACACCTCAATCTAATGAACGCTAACGGACTATATCAACGATTGTGCGAGATGCAAGCCTTTGATAAATAAAAAAAAGTGATGAGTTAATGTGTATGGATATTAGTATTAATTAATGACTCACCGCATGAATCAGATTTGACTAATCTTGGTAAGTTTGCTTATACCAAAACATTAAAATCAGCGAATTTTAATCACGCAATAAACTCAAATAACCTTTCTTTTCAAATACAGTTTTATCACATTCGCTCTCTGCTTTAAGCTGATAGAAATAGATACCTGCAGTTACAGCCTTTCCATTATTCTTTCCATCCCAGCGAGGGATTCCATCCCAACTATAAACCTGTTCGCCCCATCGGCTATAAATCTCTCCAGAAATATTGGTGAGCCCTTCAAATTTAATTTCAAAAAAGTCATTTATCCCATCACCATTGGGTGTAAATACATTGGGTACAAAAGCATCCACACTTTTTTCATTTATTTTCAAAGCAGCTGCATCGCTATATTTTATTGAACTACAACCTTGCACAAAACAGCGAAATAGAAATCCATTGAGTTCCTCCGAAACTGGATTAATGCTAAGCTCTTGGGTATTGCCACTGTAAAACAAACTATCAATCAAAATAGGGGTAAAGGTTAAGCCATTATCTGTGCTATATTCCCATTGATATGAACCTGTGCCAGTGGCATCCACGGCAAAACTTACCTTCTCATTTCCACAAGTATTCACATCAGTAGGAGAGGTGTTAATTTTTGCCTCTGCCAGAACATACATTACAGCGGTATCACTATATAAAGGAATGTTGCAAAAGCCTGTGATTATACAATTGTAAACATTATTATTGAATTCAACTGGGCTGTTACTGATAGTTAATGTACTTGAATTGGTATTACTGTAGTAATTATTATCTGTGATATTCGAAAATGTATTTCCTCCATCATTACTCATTTGCCACTGATAACTTGCCCCGCTGTAGTTACCAATACTAAAACTTGTTGACTCACCTTCACATATTTGTTGAGGAAAAATTTCATTAAAAGGAGCCGATAATAGAGTGCAGGTAAAAGTTACTCTTGAATCTACTGGTCGTTGAAAATATTCAATCACCATATTTGTTGGGCCACTCAAGCAGATACCATTAGGATTTAGTGTATTTGTTGTAGCTTGACTTTGAGCGTATGATTGCTCTACAAATCGATCCAAAATCCAGGTATTGCCTCCATCTATACTCAAGCGTATGCCATCATCTCCTGCAATATCAAATCTATAAAAGCCGGGGCTAAAAACTTCTGTTCTGTAAAACCTTAAACTAAAATTAGTAGCATAACCTTCTCCGCAACCAAAACTGGTACCATCATGGGTTACCCCAATTTGACCAGGCATTTTTCCGGCTGTAGAAGTAAAATTTAAATCAAAGTTTAAATTGTTTTTCAGAAAATATCCCTTGTAATTGATAGGATTAAAAAAGCTTTGTGCTGCAACTAATGCTGGTGTATTAATAATTTGTGAGGTACTAGGAATCCACGTATATGCGTGCGCTATCCATTGATTGTTGGTTATGGTTGAACTTGCGACTGAAGTTAAAGGAATGTAACTTGGTGTAATTTTTATTTTATTATTAGAGCCGCATTGGAATAAATCATTCGAAATATAACCGCTACTTGAAATCATTCTGACGGTATAATTAATTCCTGGGGTTTGTGAAGCTGGAATAAGTACTTCAAACAGTACATCGTTGGCATTGCTTTGAAAAATAAAGGGTCCGTTTATCCAACTATTCCCATTGTTCAAACTGTATTTAATTGTGGTTAAGTTAGAAGTGAGTGATGAAAAGCTACCGCCTGAATTCGACAACTGAGCTTGAATTTGAATGCCAGAAGTAAAATTATGAATTTGATTTACTTTTAAAATTAAAGAGCCTCCAGCACAAACTGATGGGCAGTCGTATGGCACAGGCTCACTCCTAGAAATATATTGAGCTTGTAATGCCGAAATTTCGAGCATTAACAGAAGTAAAGACAATCTTAGTGTTAACATTACAATATGATTTCAAATGCAAATGTATAAAATTTGCTTTGCAATTGAAACTCATATATTTTTTTTAAGTAATATCAATTCATACTTTTAAAGAATTACCTCGCTATTTTACCCTGTTTACAAATAAAAACAAGCTAAGTTTCACTATAAAATCGTATTGATTGTCAATTTAACTAATCAAAATATTTCATCCAACTCCTTTTTTGTTAACTTGCAGTTGATCCACTCACCATCTAAATGTACTGGCATTTTTTTGTAGAAATTGATAGCTGGTTCATTCCAATCCAATACTTGCCATTCCATTCTTCTTACGCCCTGTTGATGCGCCACTTTACCTACTTCATTAAACAACAATTTACCCACACCTAAACCTCTTTTAGATTCGGTTACAATAATGTCCTCCAAAAACAAACATCTTCCTTTCCAGGTCGAGTATTTATAGTAGTAAAGCGCCAAGCCAATGATCTTTTCTTCTTCAATGGCTACAAAAAACTCAAAAATAGCATGAGCACCAAAACCATGATGCTGCATCTCTGCTAAGGTTACACTTACTTCATTGGGCGCCTTTTCAAAATCAGCCAATTCTTTAATCAGTTCAAGAATTGCGGGCAAATCTTCAATTGTTCCTTTTCTAATTGTTACTTTATTTTCCATAATCTTAATTTACTGAACGTGTATCTAAGGCATCGCGCAAGCCATTCCCCAAAAGGGTAAAAGCCAACACCAGCAACATAATAGCACAGCCTGGTGCTAAAGCCAAATAAGCTTTGTCAAGCACAATATAGCCATAATGTTCTTTAATCATATTGCCCCAACTAGGCATAGGTGGTTGCGCCCCTACACCCAAAAAGCTTAATCCGGCTTCTATTAAAATTGCATTGGCAAAATTACTGGCCGATATTACAATTAAAGGACTCCAGGCATTGGGTAAAATATGTTTAAATATAATTCTGAAGGGTTTATAGCCCAAGGCTCTAGCTGCTTCCACAAATTCTTTTTCGCGTAAACTCAAAAATTGGCCACGAGTAATGCGCGCCACCTCAACCCACATGGTTAAACCCACCGCAATAAATATTTGCGAAAAACCTTTGCCTAATAATAAAGTAATAGAAATTACTAATAGCAAGGTAGGAATTGACCATATCACATTAATAAACCAGGTAATGATAGCATCAACCCTCCCTCCAAAATAACCTGCCACAGCACCCATAAAAATGCCCACTAACAAAGAAATAAAAACAGCAATCAATCCTACCGATAAGGAGATAATAGTGCCAGCAAAAATCCTGCTTAATAAATCGCGTCCATATTTATCAGTACCTAATAAATATTTTTCATTGCTAATATTGGTATTTTCAATCATTTTCTCCAACGCTTGCCGCGATATACTCTGTTTATCACCATTGATAGCTGTATAAGAAATCAATTGTTTATTTAAATCGTATACCGAAACATTTGCACCAAAAGCCACCTTCACCATTTTTATGCTGAGTTCAGGCAAAAGTTGTTCACCTTCACCACTATATTCGTTGTAAAAAAGCGCATCGTCCTTAAAACGATATTGGCTAATAGGAATGTATTTATAAGGATTTTCGGTGCCTCCAAAAAAAAGTTGTTCAAAAAAGTTAGCCTTTTCAATGGCTTTGCCCTTATTTATTTTGAGCATGGTAACTTTAAAACCAGGCTTTTGAGCAGCAATGGGCAACAACATTTCGTTGGCCATTAAGGTTTTGTCTTTTCTGATGTTGGCGCCTAAAATGGCCACTAAAATGGCGAGTAAAATCACCACCAAACCAAAAACAGCAGGTTTGTTTTTAATTAATTTAGCAAAGGCTAAAGCTCCGGGCGACTTACTTTTAAGCAAAGATTTAAATTTCGGGTAAAGCTACTATCATTTTAACTTTATTCAAAAAGGAATTGTTTAAATAATAGACCTTGAAGGTTTTTAAAACCTTCAAGGTCTAAATTAACCACTTTGGGTTGCACATCCAATACCTCAACTTAATAACAAAAAAGCCTCTGAAATTCAGAGGCTTTTAATAAAAAAATATTTTAAATTACTTTGCTAAAGCAGTAACGTGCTTAGTCAATTTTGACTTTAAGTTACCCGCTTTGTTTTTGTGAATTACGTTTTTCTTAGCTAATTTATCAATCATAGAGATGACATCAGCTAACTTAGATTCAGCCTCTTTTTTATCGCCTGCTGTACGAATTGCTTTAATGGCATTACGCGTAGTTTTTGCGTAATAACGGTTGTCAACGCGCTTGGCATCGTTTGATCTGATTCTTTTAATTGCTGACTTATGATTAGCCATGTTGTTTAGTTTTAATAATAATTAACTCTTCTTCTTTACTCCTTTACTTTGTAGCCCGTAGGGGAATCGAACCCCTCTTACCAGGATGAAAACCTGGCGTCCTAACCCCTAGACGAACGGGCCTCGTTTTTTTGAAACGGAGCGCAAATGTATAACATTTTTCGCAACTACAAAAATATTTTCAAAATTTAATACTATTTTATTCCTTTATCATCTTCAAACTGAAACTTAAAACCTAGCCTTTTGCCAGTTTGAATGCTTATATTACTGTTCGATTGGTTAATTTCAGACACTGTTATTTCTCGCTGTGTTTCAAAAGGTGGTGTATATAAATCAAATTCCAAGCTGGCTAAAATAATAGTTTCCAACAAATTAGACGCTTTTTCTTCGGTAAAAGACTCATTTCCAAAATCATTATGACTGATGGTTATTTTACGATTTTTACTCTCTGCAAAATATTTCGACTCTTTATTCACAAAAATTCTAGCCATTAAATAACCTACATCATTAATTCTGTAATATTTAAAACTATCGGCCAAAAAATTGTATACACTAATCAAACCACAAAACGATAACATCTCATCCTTAGCTGCATATGGCGATTTTTTTATATAATGAGCACTGTCAAACTCAAAAATGTTGGTGTGCATCTGAAAAACAAGCAAATCACCAGCTACCTTTATCTCAAACATAAACTCGCTTCTATCCATAAACTCGATAGTTACCCGTTTGTCAATAGCAAGCGCCTCTTTTTTAAGTGTTTCTGCCTCTACCTTCGCACTTTCTTTTAACAACCTAAAGGCGGCAAGCGTTTCTTGAAAAATATCTTGCTTTACGCTCGATTTTTCTCTAATAATCTTCACAATTTTTTCATGCAAACTTTTGTCCATAGCTTTCCAATTAATATGCTTTTGCAAATAAAACCCTTTGTATTGAAGGCTTACCCGAATATATACAAACACCATCTTCCAATACATTGTTCAATGGAATACATCTAATGGTGGCCTTCGTTTCTTGTTTAATGCGTTCTTCGGTTTCTGGGGTGCCATCCCAATGAGCCGAAATAAATCCACCTTTATTTTCTAAAACATCTTTAAATTGATCATAAGTTTCTACTTTATGAATCATGCTATCTCTATATTTCAACGCTTTCTGGAATAAGCCATCCTGTATTTCTGTTAATAAGCCCGAAATTACATGGGTTAAGCCTTCTTGTGGCACTGTTTGTTTTTCTTTGGTATCTCTTCTGGCCAATTCAACTGTTCCATTTTCCATATCTCTTCCGCCAATGGCAATTCTTAATGGAACACCTTTAAATTCATAATCGGCAAACTTCCATCCCGGGCGTTGATTATCTCTGTTATCGTATTTTACCCTAATATCCTTGTCTTCCAACTCTTTTTTCAACTGATTGGCAAAAGCGTTAATCTTTTGTAATTGCTCATCATCTTTGTAGATAGGTACAATCACCACTTGTATGGGAGCCAACTTTGGTGGTAATACCAAGCCTTGATTATCAGAATGAGACATAATCAATGCACCCATTAAACGCGTAGAAACACCCCAGGATGTGGCCCAAACATAATCCAGCTTTCCTTCTTTTGATGTAAATTTAACATCAAAAGCTTTAGCAAAGTTTTGTCCTAAAAAGTGCGATGTGCCAGCTTGCAATGCTTTTCCATCTTGCATCAAGGCCTCAATGCAATAGGTGTCTAGAGCTCCGGCAAATCTTTCATTGGCTGTTTTTTTACCTCTAATCACAGGCATAGCCATAAAATTTTCAGCAAAATCGGCATATACATCTAACATTTTTTCTGTTTCTTCAATAGCTTCTTCAGCAGTTGCATGTGCCGTATGCCCTTCTTGCCATAAAAACTCTGCAGTTCTTAAAAACAAACGTGTACGCATTTCCCAACGCACCACATTGGCCCACTGGTTAATTAAGAGAGGCAAATCTCTGTAAGACTGTATCCAACCTTTATAAGTGTGCCAAATGATGGTTTCAGAAGTTGGTCTTACGATTAATTCTTCTTCCAATTTAGCATCTTCATCCACCACAATGCCTTTGCCATCTGGCGAGTTTTTTAGGCGATAATGTGTTACAACTGCACATTCTTTGGCAAAACCATCGACATGCGATGCTTCTTTACTGAAAAATGATTTTGGAATGAAAAGTGGAAAATAAGCATTCACATGACCCGTTTGTTTAAACTTTTTATCTAGTGCTTGCTGCATCATTTCCCAGATGGCATAACCGTGAGGCTTAATAACCATACAGCCTCGCACAGCACTGTTCTCAGCAAGGTCAGCTTTGATTACTAAATCGTTGTACCATTGCGAATAATTATCTTCCATTGTTGTAAAATCCTTAGCCATATTTTTTTTGGTATAGTATTTGTAAATTTGTAAACGTTCTCTTTTTTTAAGGGCTCAAAAATAAG
>JBILPB010000055.1:0-18578 GCA_044374175.1 Bacteroidia bacterium
TAACCTTTTTCTAATGCTTTTTCTACAAATACATGTTGGTCGGTAGGATTGTTGGTATATAAATAAACTTGTTTGTTATTTTTATCTGTTTGTGTTGGCTTAATTTTTTCGGTTAACTCATCAAAGGTGTAGCAATTGCCGGCTGTGTTTTTAAAGAGATTAAACTTAACCGCTCTTTCATAAAATTTTTCTTCAGAAAGCATTCCGTATTGCACAAACACTTTTAAATCGTCCCATTTTGCTTCAAAATCTTTTCTGTCGGCTTTAAATATGTCTTCTAATTTATCGGCCACTTTTTTAGTAATGTGACCAGATATTTTTTTAACACTTGCATCTGCCTGCAAATAGCTACGCGATACGTTTAACGGGATATCTGGAGAATCAATCACACCTCTCAACAAAGTTAAAAAGTCGGGAACAATGTTTTCTACTGCATCGGTAACAAAAACTTGATTGCAGTATAATTGAATTTTATCTTTTTGAACTTCTAATGTTTTCTTTAGTTTAGGAAAGAAAAGAATTCCGGTTAGGTTAAAAGGGTAGTCAACATTTAAATGGATATGAAATAAAGGGTCTTCGAAATTGAATGGATATAATTCACGATAAAAAGATTTGTAATCTTCATCAGCTAGGTCAACAGGCTTTTTTGTCCATGCTGGATTGGTATTATTAATGATATTATCTACTTCGGTTTCTACATCTTTATCATCAACTTTGCTGTGTTCTTTTTTTGTGCCATACTTGATAGGTACAGGTAAAAATTTACAATACTTTTTAAGTAATCCTTCTATTTTTCCTTCTTCTAAAAACTCTTCAGAGTCTTCTGCAACATTAAGTATGATGGTGGTTCCACGTTCTTTTTTATCGCTTTTGGTGATTTGATATTCTGGATCACCTTCACAGCTCCAATGCACGGCTTCGGTACCTTCTTTGTGCGATAATGAAATAATTTCTACTCTTTTTGCCACCATAAAGGCAGAGTAAAAGCCTAATCCAAAATGTCCTATAATAGCACCTGCTTCGGGGCTTTTATCTTTGTATTTATCAATAAATTCTGTAGCGCCACTAAATGCAATTTGCGTAATGTATTTTTCAATTTCTTCGGCTGTCATACCAATTCCCTTATCGGCAATGGTAATAGTTTTAGCTTCTTTGTTAACCGAAACTTCAATTGTTGTATCGCCAATATCGCCCTTGGCTTCACCCAATGCACTTAGCGCTTTTAACTTTTGGGTGGCATCTACAGCATTACTTACCAATTCGCGGAGAAAAATTTCATGGTCGCTGTAAAGAAACTTTTTAATAATCGGGAAAATATTCTCCGTTTGAACATTAATTTTACCTGTTTGTGTACTCATATTTTATTTATTTATTTATTTTAGTTTGAATGCTGCCCTGTGCCAAACACTGTGCCAATAAGATGAAACTGACAAATTGACTTTTTATGCAAAAAAAATCCCTGCACAATTTATTGGCAGGGATATTTTTATGAAATAATTTTTTTTTAAAAGCGCTTATGTCCGGAAATAGTTCCGTTTTGGTAAGTTTGTTCATCTGTTTTTTTACCTTTAACATCATACCATGTCCAAACGCCATCTTTTTTACCATTGATGTAATTTCCTTCGGCATTTACTTGACCATTTTCGTAGTATAAAATCCATTTTCCTTCTTGACCCATTTGACCTGAAATTTTGCCTTCGCTTTGCACTTTACCGTTCTTGTGGAAGTAAGAAGCTTTACCATTTTCAAAATCAATAATATCGGCAACTGAACCATCAGGTTGGTAATTTTTCCATACTCCGGTCATTAATCCGTTTTTGTAAAATTGTTCAGAGTAAATTGTCCCGTTTTCGTACCACATGGTCCATTTTCCATCTTTTACACAATTTTGCATTTTTTGCAATTGAGTTTCTTTTGGCAAAGATTCAAAATCCTTTGAAAGCACTGTAGCATCGGCATTTAATAAGGTACCTTCTGCTTGCTTTTGACCATTAGGATAAAAAGTAGTCTTTGTTTGAGCCATTGCAGCTCCCGACAAAACTAAAACTGATAATGCTATAATTAACTTTTTCATTGTGTTTTTATGATTTTATAGAACAAAAATAACTAAATTTCCTTTTAAAGAAAATATTTTTTTTCATTTGTTAAAATTATATCCTTGTAAAGCTATGTTTAAAATCGCTTGGAATCAGTTGTATTGTCATCCTTTGCCCGATGCACACCGATTTCCTATGGAAAAATATAATAGTTTACCTGAGCAGTTATTGTATGAAGGTACAGTAATGAACTCCCAATTTATTTATCCCACTGAAGTTGACGACCGTATTATTTTGTTAACTCACAGCCAAGATTATTTAAATAAATTAAATCAATTAAGTTTGTCAGCCTCTGAAATTAGAAGAATAGGATTTCCTTTAACTTCATCATTGGTGGCCCGTGAAAAAGTTATTATGCAAGGTACCATAGATGCTTCAATTTATGCCTTAAAAGACGGTATAGCTTTTAATATTGCTGGAGGAACACATCATGCTTTTACTAATAAAGGCGAAGGCTTTTGTTTGCTTAATGACATTGCTATTGCCGCTAATTATTTATTGAACATGCATCTGGTTAAACAAATTTTGGTGGTCGATTTAGATGTGCATCAAGGCAATGGTACCGCCCAGATTTTTGAGAATGAGCCTAAAGTTTTTACCTTTAGCATGCATGGAAAAAAGAATTATCCTATACGCAAAGAGCAATCTGACCTTGATATAGAGTTGGAAGATTTTACAGATGACCAAACTTATTTAAAACTATTGGATGAACATTTAAAGCAATTAATAGCGCAGGTAAAACCCGATTTTATATTTTATCAAGCTGGCGTGGATGTGTTAGCCGAAGATAAGTTAGGCAGGCTCTCATTGACTATCGATGGTTGTAAAGAAAGAGATCAAATAGTGTTGTCTACTTGTAAATTGTATAACATTCCAGTTTCAATCAACATGGGAGGCGGCTATGCACCTAATTTAAACACCATTGTAAATGCCCATGCCAATACATTTAGATTGGCCAACGATATTTATTGCTGATTTTTTTAATGAATTGCTACTGAAAGGCCTCTGCGGCTCAATTCAATACGCATAGGTTTTAGCTGGTCATACGAACCGTTTTTTACTTCGCATTTTCCGGTATAATGCACCAAATAAGCACACTGTTCGGCCTGCACCACATCATGATCACATACTTCTACCAAGGAGTCGATCACATAATCAAAGGTATTCACATCATCATTAAACAAAATTAACGTTCTTTCTTGCGCTACATTGGTAAGAATGTCTTCGAGCGTAAGGGTTTCGGTTTCAATAATGGTTGACATTTTTATTTAAAATTTGACATACAAAAGTAAGCAATATTATGCATTCATAAAACAATGGATTTCATAAAAAAGTTTATAAAGTATCAATTATCAAAAAATAGTTATATTTTTACCCAATTGAACTAGAGAGATATATTTTATGCGATTGAAAATTGTGGCAGGAAACTGGAAGATGAATAATGACATCAACGAGGCACAAGCATTGATAAATAGTACACTTGAGCACAGCCCTCACACGGGTTCAAACCAACTGAACCTTTTTGCAGTGCCATTTCCTTATCTCATGAGGGCTTCCGAACTGGTAAGTAAGTACAAAGGTTTTGCTATTGCTGCGCAAAATTGTTCTTCTTTTGCTAAAGGCGCTTACACTGGTGAAGTATCGGCCACAATGCTGGCTTCATTAAATATTAGCTATTGTTTGGTTGGGCATTCCGAAAGAAGGACCTTGTTCAACGAAAAGGCGCAAACCTTGCTCGATAAATTGAATCAACTTTTGCAACACCATATTCAACCTATATGGTGCTGTGGCGAGCAATTGGAAGATAGAAACAGCCAGAATTATTTTAACGTGATTGCAAACCAGTTGCATCAAGAAGTATTTATGTTAGACAAAGCGTCTTTTTCTAAAGTTTTTATTGCGTATGAGCCTGTGTGGGCCATAGGAACAGGACTTACAGCAAGTGCTGAACAAGTGCAAGAAATGCATCAATTTATAAGAAATGAAATAGCTAATAAATATGGTATTGAAGTGGCAGATCAAACTTCAATATTATATGGTGGTAGCTGCAATGCCGACAATGCTAAACAATTATTTTCCTTAGCAGATGTTGATGGTGGCTTAATTGGGGGGGCATCATTACAACCAGAATCATTTGTTAAACTAATCTCTACCATGTATGAATTATATTGAATACACTTTTCATGTGAATCCAAAACATCCTTTTACCGATATTTTAGTGGCGCAATTGGCTGAGATAGGTTTTGAAAGTTTCTGTGAGACCAACCAAGGTGTGCAGGCCTATATACAAGAGCTTGAACAGCATTCCGACCTGTTGAAAAAAGTAGAAATTTTGAACCATCACGGTGAAAGTGAAATTACTTTTGAACATAAACTTATTCCTCAACAAAATTGGAATGCCCTATGGGAGAGCAATTTCGACCCTGTTAAAGTAGGTATGGAATGCATGGTAAGAGCGCCTTTCCACGAAAAACACGCAGGCTTTAAATTCGATATTGTTATTGATCCAAAAATGTCGTTTGGCACCGGCCATCACGATACTACCATGTTGATGATAGAAGAAGTATTGAAGCTGAATACGGTTCGGAAAAGAGTGCTTGATATGGGTTGTGGAACGGCAGTCTTAGCCATCTTAGCGGCCAAAATGAATGCAGAAAAAATAGTTGCAATTGATAATGAAGAATGGGCTTTTCGCAATGCCATGGAAAATTGTGCCACCAACCATTGCCAGCAAATCCTTGTCATTCATGGCAATGCAAGTAATATCCCAAATAATAGTTTCGATTACATCCTAGCCAACATCAACAAAAATGTGCTGTTAGCCGATATGGAACATTATTATACTCATCTTTCTACCGATGGTAGATTGTTAATCAGTGGTTTCTTTATACATGATATTCCGCAATTAAAAGCACATGCTGAAAGTATAGGTTTCAAGCTACTCACCCAGGTGGAGAGCAATAGCTGGGCTTGTGTGGTGTTTGAGAAGAAGTAGGAGAGGAGATAACAAATTATAATTAGGGCGCATCCTCAGCTTTGCTGCGGTCGGCCTATCCGCTCTATCTTTTTTGTGCCATAAAAAATAAGTACTTCAAATTTAATTCTGCACTGGCACAAAAAAGGATAATGCTTCTATGCCTTGCGCGGGTTTTTCATTGCAGAGTTAAAAATTCAACAAAGAGTTTTCACTCGAAGCAAGCGCAGTATGCTCGCTAGTAGGGATTTCGTTAATTTTATTTGCTATATTACTTCAGTAATTTTCTGTGTTCTACTTCTATTAATATTTTCATTTGCTGAATGGCAATAGCGTTGGGCTTGAGCAATCGTTCATTTTGTGGTAAACCTTCGTTAATAAAAACCGCATTTATATTTTCCATATTGCTCAAGCAAATTAATTCATTAATTCCTGCATAATCTCTCCTATTTCCTTTTAGACTTGGATTCTCATCTCTCCATTGTTTGGCGGTGATACCAAATAAAGCCACATTTAATACATCGGCTTCGTTAGCATATACCATTGATGTTTGCAATGCTGAAAGTTCTTTTGGAATTAAATTTTGCTTGATGGCATCTGTATGAATATGGTAATTGAGTTTTGCCAGTTCCCTTTTGGCACTCCAACCTATTTGTTTTTGCTCTTCTTCTTTTAGGCGTTGGAATTCTTTAACTAAATATAATTCAAACTCTACTGATACCCAACTTGCAAATTTAAAGGCTATATCTCTTTGGGCGTAAGTGCCGCCTCCTGGTCCATTTTTGGTGATAAGACCTATAGCACTAGTTTGTTCTACCCATCTGCTCGGACTCATTGTAAAAGCATTGCTACCAGCTTCTCGCAAAAGGGGGTCGAATTCGACCCTTTTAAAAATTGGGTTGTTTAAAACTTCCCAAAGTCCTAAATATTCAAGTGTGTTTTTAAGCCGCATCCAGTTTTTAACCACATCTTTTGGCTCAACAGGGTTTTTTTGTTTAGCAATATCGGTTATGCTTATCTAATCCGAACCATTTACTTTTATGGTTCGAATAGCAATTTCTTTTACATTTATTGTATTGTTTTTTGCCATATTATTTTATCTTCATTGTTTTAATTTTAGCAAATGCACCCTAATTAAAACTTTCATTGTTTGCCTGTTACCAGATGCCTGAAGGCTCAAATGTATTTGGCGTTTAGCAACTTTAAAAAAAAATGGTTTGCTGTTGCTGAATGCAAAGCATTTCCTGACCAGTCATTCGTTGCTGAATCCATTTTTCACTTCTGCCTATCTTTTGCCAGTTTTCTCTTGCACGATCCAAGCTCATTGATGGGTCTTGTATTTCCTGCATTCTTTCATAGCCAACTTTGGCTAACCATTGTTTAAATGGTTCAGCTTTGGGCGAAGGAATTGATTGAATCAAACGCAGTAAATTTGGTGTATCAAGGCAATCAGTAATATATTTTTTACCGTCACCAGCTTGTAATTTCAGTTGTACGATTTTTTCGTACAACTGACTACCCTCTTTTGTCAGTTTTCGCTTGAGATCGCTCCAGTAGCGTTTAGGAATGCTACTACCAGTGAGTATTTCTATTATATCGATAACAGAAAAATACCATACTTCTTTTTCCTCATCCCAATGGCTGAGAACTTTTTTACTTTCAAATAGTTTTATACTATTCATCTTGAAATTATTTTCATTTATTATTCCATAAAAATATGATTTAAATTTGTAATTATTACAGGTAAATTTTATGAGATTTGATATTATTTTTTAGGGACACTTTAAATTTTCAATTGTTGCCAAATTGACCAGACTATAGGCGCATCTTCGGTTTTAAAGCGCGTTAATAAAATCGACTTCTGTAATTTCCTTATCAAATTTATCAGAGCATCCCATGTTTTTAATTTTAATATTTTTCATCGCTTAAAGATGTTTTCAAAATGCCAATCAAAATTATTGATGTTCGGGAAATAGTTTTTATGACTTGGTAAATTTATTTCCTTGTTTTCAAAGCACTTTATACTGTAACTGGATAAGTCTTCTTTAAAAGATTTTGAAACTACAACCTTGTAATTTTCATCAATTGCAATCAAGCCTCTATCAAATGCTCTATGAAGATTAGGGCATAAGGCAATTCCGTTTGTTACAGAATCATTATTGCTAAAACTCCAAGGGATTATATGACAGGCATCTATCATCGAAACTGAAAGTGTTGAATCGATTCTCATTCCAGAAATGGCACATCTGTTATTGTAAATTCTTGGAATCTCCCTTTTGAATAGGCTTCCTCTTAGAAATACTTCTTCATCATTTTTATTAATTAACAACTCCTTAATTTCTTTCACATATTCATCTGGTGATTCATTTAAAATTTTATTTTCGATTGTATCAAATAATTTTTGTTGCAAATAGTTCGATTGGTCAAAGTTCTTCTTTGTTTCATTAAAGTACCTATTTAATAAAAAGCGTTGAAGGATCTCGTTGCCTTTCTTGTCCTTCATTAAAAAAAACAAATCTTCATCTATTTGGGCATATTCTACAGCTGCATTTAAATTTGCAAAGCTTCGCATTGATGAACTTAGTTTAAGTATATTTTCAAAACCTGGTTTAGGAATAAGTTTCCAAAACTTATCACTCGTTAGGTGATTAAATGGCAAGGCAAAACGACAGTCATGATTTGAAGTTACAAGTAAATTCCAATTAGTTTTAAATAAAGCAACTAATTCTGGGCTTATATAAATCCTTTTAGAATTAGAATTACCGTTTTGAAAAGTTTGTAATATTGAAAGTAATAAAATAGGCTTATGAGGAGCAATACCATGAGCTTTATCAATTCTCAACCTATCAAATGCTTTAAGATATTTCTCTAAAAATTCTTGCATTTTAGGTTCTCAATTATTATTATCACTAAAACCAATTATCCATGACCTAGAAGGTTGTTCTTCATAAAGGTACTGACCAATAATTTGATCTTCTAAATGTTGTATATTGAGTGTCAAAAGTTGTGAAAAATTCATAAACTTCCTTAATAAATACATATTTGTTTTACATATAACAAATGAATGAATTTAGTTAATAAAAAAGCTTTTTTATGAAATTAATATTTTAGACTATTTAGCTTTCTAAAGTATCCCACAAAATTACCCCCAACCCTTTCGCAATTTTTTCAAATGTGCAACAAAGATGGATGACTTATCAACAATCTGAAAAAAACAATTTAAACTGAGGTATTTTCACTCGGAAATTTGCTCATATCCATAAAGAAAATTTCCCAGGTGTGACCATCAAAATCTTCTAAAGTTCTTTGTTGCATAAAGCTGTAATCGCGCATGGGTACAGGCTCAATACCGCCAGCTTGTAGCCCTTTTTCCATCATTTGATGCATGGCTTCAACACTTTCTAAAGATAAAGAATAAAGTGCTGCCAGTGTTGTTTTGGTATCGGCCAATGGCTTGCTGGCAAAGGAAGCAAATTTTTCGTGCGATAATAACATCACAAAAATATGTTCGCTCCAAACCATGCATTTGCCGGCATCGTCAGAAAATTGAGGGTTATTGGTAAAGCCTAAGGCAGTATACAAATTCATTGATTTTTGTACATCTTTTACCGCTAAATTGATAAAAATTTGTTGAGGCATAAGGCTATGATTTTAAATTATTGAATGGATAAAAGTAGAAAAATTGGAGAAATGCGGAAAATTCAATCCCAATAGCGATTGAGATGAACAAGAAATGTAAAATCCAGAGGCCTTGTGATGAATATTAAATATTAAATTTTAAATATTAAATGATGAAGGGAAATTGAATTAAAAGAATGATAAATAATTAACAAGAAATATTAAATTCTAAATTAGTAGCAATGCGTTAACTTTTATATTTTGCATTAAATGTATTGATTTCATTGACTTTTAAAGTCATTTTTGTTTTTTGGATTTGAAATCAAATATTAATAAGAAATTAGCCCACTTAAATTAATCATTTGGTCCTCCGTAATTTAATATCATCAAAAATCATTGTTTTAAGAATTTAATTTTTAACGCATCAGTAGTAATATTAAATCATCAATCATCAATCGTAAATCGTACATCGTCAATCGTAAATCGTAAGTCGTCAATCGTAAATCGTAAATCGTAAATCGTACATCGTACATCGTACATCGTACATCGTACATCGTAAGTCGTCCATCGTCAATCGTAAATCGTCAATCGTAAATCGTCAATCAAAAATTTTAACTAAGTAAAGTGTTTAATAGGCTAACAACTTTTCCAATCGCTCTTTCACCTTCTCCGCATTAGGCAACATGGTAAATTCTAAAGTGGCATTTAATGGAATCGCTGGCATATTTTCGGCACCAACTACTTCTATAGGTGCATCTAAAAACTTAAAACATAACTGTTGAATTTTACCCGCTAAGGCTTGTGCAAATCCATTGTTTACAGGCTCTTCGGTGAGTATCATTACTTTGTTGTGTACTTTTACTTTTTCAAGAATGAGTGCTTCATCTAAGGGAAATAGGGTTCTTAAATCAATAATTTCTATTTGCTGATCAAAGTTTGCTGCAGCTGCCTGTGCCCAATACACACCCATACCATAAGTAATGACAAGCGCACTTTTTCCTTTTTCAATATTTGTTTGAGAGGCTTCAATCACTACTCTGCCTTTGCCTAATGGAATAATATAATCTTCATCGGGCTCCACTGTTTTGGCGTCTTCGGTGCCTTTTATTTTGCTCCAGTACAAACCTTTGTGTTCTAACATGATTACCGGATTTGGATCATAATAGGCTGCTTTCATCAAGCCTTTTAAATCGGCACCTGTGCTTGGGTAACATATTTTAATGCCTCTGATATTTAGCAATACCGATTCAACAGAACTACTGTGATATGGACCACCGCTGCCATAAGCGCCTATGGGCACTCTGATGATACAACTGATAGGCCACTTGCCATTGCTTAAATAACATGAACGACTTACTTCGGTAAATAATTGATTTAAGCCAGGCCAAATATAATCGGCAAACTGTACTTCTACGATTGGTTTTAATCCTGCCACACTCATGCCCACAGTGCTTCCAATAATAAAAGCTTCCATGATAGGTGTATTGAACACACGATTATCGCCAAACTTTTGTGCTAAAGTAGCTGCCTCGCGAAATACGCCTCCTAAGCGCGCGCCCACATCTTGACCATATAACAAACACTCAGGATGCTTTTCCATTAATTCTCTGATAGCAAATAAGGCACTATCTACCATCACCGTTTTATCTTTGCCTGCAGGACTTCTTTCTCCGTTTTCTTCTGTAATTGGGGTAGGAGCGAAGTCGTGTTTAAATAAATCTTCTGGTGTTGGATCGGGCGCTAATAGCGCTTTTTGGTAATCGGCTTTTACTTTTATTTCGGCCTGTTCTTCAATGGATTTTAAATGATGAATATCAATACCTTCTACAATCAATTGATTTTTTAATCTTGGAAAAGGATCGCGTTTAGCGGCTTCTTCTAAATCGTGGCGATACCATTCTTTTCTTACGCCACTGGTGTGATGATTCAATAGCGGTACTTTAGCGTGCAATAACATGGGTCTGCGTTCAGTTCTGATAATGTGCAACATTTCATTTACTGTTTTATAACTGCGCATAAAATCTGTTCCATCAATGGTTCTTACCTCTAAACCTTTAAAGCCTTTGGCATATTCACTGGCATCTTGTGCTTTAATTTCTGAAGCATGTGCCGAAATATCCCATTCATTGTCTTGCACCAAATATAATATGGGCAATTGCTTGAGCACCGCCATTTGAAAGGCTTCTGCTACTTCTCCTTCGGTGATGGAGGCATCGCCAAAAGAGCACACAACTACGGGTGCATCCTTTACATTTTTATCATGTAAACCTTGTTTTTCTTTGTATTGAATACCCATTGCCAACCCAGTTGCAGGAATGGCTTGCATACCAGTAGCAGAGCTTTGCATAGGTATTTTTGGCATATTGTCTCTGTTTAAACTTGGGTGCGAGTAGTACAAACGACCACCCGAAAAAATGTCTTCACGCTTGGCCAAAAGCTGCAACATGAGTTCGTAGGGCGTAATGCCAATACCCAATAAAATACTGTCATCGCGATAATAGCAACTTAAATAATCTTGTGGTTTTAATTGCAAACCAACAGCTAACTGTATTGCTTCGTGCCCGCGACTTGTAGCGTGCACATATTTGGCAGTTACTTCTTTATTTTCTTCATACAAAACCGACATTGATTTTGCAGAACACATTAATTCAAAAGCCTTTAATAAGGTGGCTTCTGTAAGTATATTGTTTGCTTTTGGAGCAGTTTCAACAGCCATATTTTTAAATTTAAAATAGTGCTCAAAGTTAAAGGAATAATGGAATTAGCCGTAAGGGAAATATAAATTGGTTGGCGGTGACGCCAACCAAGGACAAATAGATGGGTTAAGGTTGGCGAGGACGCCAACCTTATACAAATTAGCCGTAAGGGAAATATAAATTGGTTGTCGGTGACGCCAACCAAGGACAAAATAGATGGGTTAAGGTTGGCGTGGACGCCAACCTTTTACAAATTAGCCGTAAGGGAAATATAAATTGGTTGTCGGGGACGCCAACCAAGGACAAAATGGAATTATGATATGAATAATTTAAAAGGAAAATTTGGTATAATTTAAGGGCGAAATGACATGACTTGCTAATAACTTTGCGTTAGGGATGGAAGCGGAAACCCTTTTGGGCGGAACGCGCAAAAGGTTGCAGCAAACAGCCCGCCACCACCTTTCCGAAACTTCGGAAGGTGGGGGAACGCCCAAATTAAAATAATTATTTTCTCATGAAGAAAAAGGTCCCATTTTCGTCACTTAAATCCTGGATATTTCCGAACTTGAGTTTTTGTTTTTGATTTTGTTTGGCGGCTATATTTACTTGATCAGAAATGTTATCTATAGATATACACTTGTCTTTGGTGCTTTTTAAACTATTGGCAAATGTTTTACTTAACAGTGAACTTTCATTATTTCTTTCGGTCTCAGCAGCGCTAAGTACTTGGGCCGATTTTAGTTTTGATGCTTGATAGTCGCCACATTCTTTTGGACGCTGCGTGTCGCGCATGGCAAGGTAAAACGAGGGGCCAGTTTCAGTAGCATCTGCTACAACTAAGGTATGGCGTAAGTTTTTATAAGTACTTAAATATACTTTTAAATTGGTAGTACTAAAGTAGGTAAATTCATCTTTTTTAGAGGCATCGGTTGGCATCCAATACCCATTGTCGTTACTAATTTTACCATGGCCAGAATACCAGATGAGTAAAGAATTTACCTGGTGCTGCACCATTAAATTTCGTAATTCAATAGAAAAGAAGCGTTCCATGGCTGCTTTGTTTAAATTTTTTCTGGTTACCACTGAATCAATGATAAAAGCTGAAAGAGCATTTTTTACCAAAGCCACATCGCTAGCAACTGCTTCTAGTGACGATAAATTTATGTAATTGCTATTTTCAATAAATACTACCCAAGTTTTACCCATGGGATTGGCTTCTGCAACAATGGCAGCGTCTCTTTTAATGCTATAGGTGGCGATTGATTCATTGTCATATTGGTCTGTAATTTTTACCGTAACTACATCAATAGCAGCTGTTTCAATGGATGCAGAAAAGCTAGGATTTAGTTTTCCACTATCGAAGGATGCCACTTTTTCGTTGATGCTAATACTTTTTATGAGGCTCTTATCGCGCGCTATACCTTCAATGTAGAGTAAATAATTTCCTGTGGTTTGCAAATAAATTATATTTTCTGATGTTTTAGGTGTGATCAATTCGCACACTGGCTTTTCTGATTCAACTCGGTTGATGGTGTAAGTATTTATTGCATTGTTGCCATACGCATCAGTAACGCTGATTGTAAGCGTTTTCATTTGAGCCAAATCAATTTCAAGATTAAACTCAGGATTCAATAAATTTTTATCATAAAGCGCTGGAGAGTCGTTAATTAAAATAGATGCAATGTTACTTTCATCTTTAATTTTACCATTTATTTTAAGTGCTTTTTGATTGTTGGGCACATACAAACTGGACTTGCCGATAGTTTTTGGACTATTTAAAAGCAACTGAGGTTTGTTTGTTTCTTTATTTTTTTCTTTAAAAACAATAGTTGCTGAATCATAACTTTTAAGTATACGTGCATCATTAGGAGCTAGTGCTAATGCTTTTTTATAAAGTTCCATAGCAGTTTTTATATCTGCCGATTTTTCGCAAACTTGAGCTTTGCCATAATACCCTTCCGCCTCTTTATGGTTAATGACAATTGCCCTTGAAAAATCTGATTTGGCGTTTTCAAATTCGCCATTGGTAATAAATAAGTAACCTCTTAAAATGTATGCTTCATAATGATTTGCATCAAAGGCAATAGCGTTGTTATATTCTCCAATAGCTCCACCAATATCACCTCTTTTGCTTTTAGTTTCTGCTCTGTAAAAGGCAATATCAAAATCATTAGGGGCAATTTCTTCGGCACGTTTAAAATAGTTCATGGCATTATCCCATTGGCTCAATTTTGCGCTTGAGCGTGCTGGATTAATATAGAAAAACTTATATTCCGATTTATTTAAACTTTCTTTATAATTCTTATCTTTCATCAGGCTATTGATAGCTTTTTCGAAACTCTTTAGGGCATTTGCATAGTTACCAATACTATCTAAAACTACGCCTTTATAGAAGTTGGCTTTAAAGTCATCTTCGTCTAGTTTCAATGCAGCTTCAATATCATTTAATGCACCTTTAAAATCTTTTGTTTTAATTTTAATCAAAGCCAACTGACGATAGGCACTAAAGGCTTTTTTCTTGTTTAAAGTCAAAATAGAATATTGTGTAATAGCAGTTTTATAATCTCCAGTTAGTACATTTATATTAGCTATTTTCTCAGCAATATCATTGTTTCCAGGATCAAAGCTATTGGCTTTGTTATAATCATCTGCGGCAGCTTTTAAATTATTTAAACTTTCATATCAAGTTCCTCTTAATAAATGGGCTTCGGTATTTTTTGCATCATAAGTTAATGCTTCTGTGAAGGCTGCTTCAGCCTCCTGATATTTTTTATTTGTGAATAAACTTTGCCCGTTTTTTATAGCTGTTTTTAAATTTTGTGCAAAACCACCTATAAAAGCGCAAATAATTACCAAGGTTAGCGTAGATTTTAATTTCATTTATTTAATGTTAATCGTTAACTTTTAAAATAATGTCTATTCATAAATAACTTTTGTACTTGTTTTTCGGAAATAATGTTTCATGTTAAAAATCTAAGTTATTAACTGTCAACATCCAAATTAAAAGTAGTGTAAAATTGAACTGATTTTCTAAATATCAATAATTCTTAGTTAATTTGTTACCCAACAAATAAAAACTTTTGACAACGCAACAATTATTAATATACGTCCCTAGGATAAACAACAGATTACGTTTTACTTTTAAGTTGTTGTTAACGGAGTTATTGGGTTTGAAATTTGTGCTTACTGATGATGCTAGAGAATTTATTCAATCGGCACAGCCAAAATTGAGTTATGCCTTTCATCCAATTGCCGATGAGCTTTTTATTTGTGCCAAACAATTATTATTTGAGTCAGGACTTAAAGACCAAGAAATTCAGGTAACCACTATCAATGACATGCCCGTTTTTTTTGCTACTACTCGTTTTTCGGCAATTCCCTTTGATCCTTTTGCGGCAAGTTTTTATATGGTAAGCAGGTACGAAGAGTATTTGCCAACTATTTATGATAGTCATCATCGCTTTGAGGCGCATCATTGTCTGGCATTTAACAATGGATTTTTGCAAAAGCCAGTAGTGAATTTATGGGCTTATGCCATCAGGGATTTATTAAAGTCTAAATTTCCTGAATTGTTGTTTTTAAAGCGCAGGTATACTTATTTAAGTACGATTGACATTGACAATGCATGGGCATTTAAACAAAAAGGCCTGGTGCGCATGGTGGGTGGATATTTAAAATCATTTTCTCAATTTGATTTTAAGGCAGTAAGTCAACGCACCAAAGTGTTGTTGGGTTTTGAAAAAGATCCTTATGATACCTATGATTTTCAGTTAGAAATTCAACGTAAATACCATTTAAAAACCTTATATTTTATACTTTTTGCATCTTATGGTAAAAACGATAAAAATGTTCCCATTACAAGTCTTAAGTTTTGTGAACTGATAAAATCAATTTCTGATAATGCCGAGGTGGGCATCCATCCTTCCTATGGTTCAAATTACAATCAGGAGCGCTTGCCTAAAGAAATTAAACGCTTAAGTAAAGTATTAAACAGAGAAATAACCAAGAGCAGGCAGCATTTCTTAAAATTAAGTTTTCCTGAAACCTATCATCATTTATTGGAACTAGGTATTACAGATGATTATACCATGGGTTTTGCTTCTGAAATAGGTTTTAGAGCTGGCATTTGCGATTCATTTAATTTTTATGATTTAGATTTAGAATCGGAAACAAAATTACGCGTACATCCATTTCAAGTGATGGATGCTTCATTAAGATATTATATGATGGTAGATGTTGATGATGCTATCAATAAAATAAAACCTATTATTGATGAAGTGAAAAAGGTAGATGGTACTTTTGTAAGTTTATGGCACAATGAGTCGTTAAGCAATGTAAACCCTTGGGAAGGCTGGCGCAATGTATACGAACAAACCGTAATGGAGGCTGTAGGAATTTAAGTTTTTAAGATAAAAAAAGATTTTTTCCGCAAGATTTTAAACTTGATTTATACAGCCGCTTTTAAGCATTAACCACCACTGCTGAATCAATAATTTCGCCATTTTCGCATTTAATAATGCGTGCAGGAAATTTTTTGAAAACCATAAAGTCATGCGTTGCCATTACAATTGAACAGCCAGTTTGTGTAAGGTCTTTAAGCAATTGCACAATACCTTCGGAAGTTTCAGGATCTAAATTGCCTGTGGGTTCATCTGCCAAAATTACTTCTGGATTATTCACTAAGGCGCGCGCAATGGCTACTCTTTGCTGCTCTCCGCCACTTAATTCGTGTGGCATTTTAACACCTTTATTCACTAAATTAACTTTTGAAAGCACTTCATCGCAACGCTTTTTAATTTCATTTTTATCGGTCCAACCTGTGGCTTGCATTACAAAAATCAGGTTGTCATTTACACTTCTATCGTAAAGTAATTGAAAATCTTGAAAAACAATGCCCAATTTTCTTCTCACAAAGGGAATATCTTTTTCTTTAATCCCTTTTAGTTCAGAATTGGCAATAGTGATACTGCCGTCTTGGACAGGTATTTCGGCATAAAGCATTTTGAGTAAACTACTTTTTCCACTGCCTGTTTTGCCAATCAAATAAAGAAATTCTCCTTTTTTAACTGCTATGTTTACATTACTTAACACCAAGTTGGCACCTTGATAAACAGCCACATTTTTTATATCAATTACGTTTCCTTCCATTATAATTCTAGTTTCATTACTTTTCCAAAAGGTAGATCTTTGATGATTTGCATTAGCTTTTCCATTTGCAATTCGTCATATCCAAATTTTAAAAGACTTTTTTCAGGACGATCGACTCTAAAATAGGCTTTTAGAGTAAAGTTTTCGTCACGTAGTTGTATATAATCAGGTATTTTAGCTTTGCCCTTTATTTTTAAAATGTACATTTTTACTTTTTAGAATTGATAATTTCAATAGCAACTTGTATAAAACAATAACCAAAAATGGATGCGAATTTATTACTTTTAGTTGAGTTAATGTCATTTTTATAGTGCTAAAAATAATCAATTTTCAACAAAATTACGCGCCCATGGTTTAGCCGCCCAAACACATGAGCTGTTAATTTGGGTTAAATTTACAATTTAGTGAATCAATCTTAACATTACTACGTTGAAAACTTGAAACCAACTTAACTGTCAGCGCCTATATTACTCTTTACTTTTAACCGTTTAAATTAAAGAATAATAATGTATCGCATTTTGCTGAGGTTTTCCTATATCATCCTATTTCTACTATCGCTATCATCAACGTTGGCTCAGCAAACAATGGTGAATACCGCAGCACAGCAACGTTTGCAAATTGCCTCAGAATTGTTTTACAAACAAAAATACGCGAGCGCACAAAAAGCATTTGATGAGATTTGTGCTGTTTATCCTCAAAACACAGAAGAGCATGCCGAAGCGATTTACTTTGCTGCCGTATGTGCTTTAGAATTATTTAATGCCGATGCTGATACAAGAATGGTGAACTTCATAAATCTGTATCCTGGCAGCAAACGCATAAAAATGGCTTATTTCAGTTTAGGTAATTTGGAATACCGCGCTAAAAGTTTCAAAGATGCTTTAAACTGGTATGAAAAAATTACAGAAAGAGATTTTCATGATAAAGATCAAAAATGTGAGTACCAATTTAAAAAAGGCTATTGCTATTTCTTGCGTAATGAATATGAAAAAGCAAAGTTATTATTTAGCGATATTAAAGATATTGAAAACAATTACGCTGCTCCTGCAACCTATTATTTTTCGCACATTGCCTACAGTGAAGGAAATTTAGAAACAGCTTTGAATGGATTTCAAAAATTTAAAGCAGGATCACCTTTTTATCCTACGGTGCCTTATTACATTGCGCACATTTATTACATGCAAAAAAAATATTCCGATTTGATTGATTTTGCAGAACCATGGCTCGATTCGGCTAATGTAAAGCGTGCCCCAGAATTAGCACATTTAATTGGAGATGCTTATTTTAGAATGGGAAAATATACTCAAGCATTGCCCTATTTAAATAAGTTTTTTGATAAAGGCGCAAAACCTGAACGTGAGGATTATTACCAACTGGCATACTGTTTTTATCAAACTAAAAATTATCCTAAAGCCATTGAAAATTATAAAAAAGTAATTGGTAAAACGGATAGCTTAAACCAATTGGCCTATTATCAATTGGCGAATTCTTATTTGCAAATTTCGGAAAAGCAACTGGCACGTAATAGTTATGAGGCGGCTGCCACAGATAATTTTTATGCAGATATTGCTGAAGATGCCTTGTTTAGCTATGCCAAACTTTCTTATGAATTGGCTTATAATCCTTATCATGAAGCCATTGATGCATTTGATAAATACATTGCTACTTATCCTAATTCACCTAGATTAGATGAAGCATTCAGGTATATGGTTAATGTTTATCTGACCACAAAAAACTATAAGGAAGCACTTGTATCTATTGAAAAGATTAAGAACAGAACTTTGGATATGGAATTTGCTTACCAGAAAATTGCCTATTATCGTGCTATAGAATTTTTTAATGACAGAGATTATGGCAGTGCGCAGCAACTTTTTAATAAGGCCTTAAGCATTGGAAAGGATAAAAAAATAAATGCTATCAGTAAATATTGGATTGCAGATGCTAATTACCGTCAAGCACAATATAATGAAGCGATAGAAGGTTATAATGAGTTTAATTTATTTCCTGGTGCAGCATTGCATAAGGAGTTTGCTTACGTGAATTACA
>JBILPB010000188.1:0-5206 GCA_044374175.1 Bacteroidia bacterium
CTTCAAGCGCTTAAAAGGAATCATTATTGAAGATTGGACGAAATAATTTGTATTAATTTTTGTATTGATTTTATAGCTATTTAATGCATAAACTATCTGTTGTGATTATCACTTTCAACGAAGCTAAAAACATTGCAAGATGTTTGCAAGCTGCTTCGCGCGTGGCTGATGAGATGATTGTTTATGATTCTTTTTCTACAGATGATACTTGCGAAATGGCTGCACAGCACGGGGCAAAGGTCTTTCAAGGAAAATGGCAGGGCTATTCAGCAAGTAAAAATTTGGCGAATGAAAAAGCAAGTCATGATTGGATATTATCATTAGATGCTGATGAGGTATTAAGTAATGATTTACAACAAGCTATTTTAAAATTAAAATTGGAAGGTTTAAAAACCGCTTCATTTAAGCGTTTGACAAATTATTGTGGTACCTGGATAAAACACGCGGGCTGGTATCCAGATATTAAATTGCGTTTGTTTAATCGTAAGCAAATGCAGTGGCAAGGATTGATTCACGAAGAATTAAAGGCGCTTGATGGGCAGATAATCACACCCATTTTGTTACAGGGAGATTGTTTGCATTATAGTTATGATAGCATTGAATCTCATTACAAACAAACCGATAAATTTAGTACCTTATCTGCGCAAAGCTTATTTAACAAAGGGGTAAAGACTACTATTTTAAAATTATATATGGCCCCAATTTTTAAATTTATACAAATGTATTTTTTTAAGTTGGGAATATTAGATGGCTATTATGGATTTATCGTTTGTAAAATATCTGCGCAAGCTACTTTTCAAAAGTATTCAAAATTAAAATTACTCAATCAACAGCAATGAAGAAACAAAAAGTGCTGGTTGAGATGGAAAAATTGCATAACACCAATAGTGGATTGGGACAGTTTTGCCTAGGCTTAGGACAAGCATTAACTGAACAAAGTAAAAACACAGCATTACATTTTTTAGTACCCGAAAATAAAAAAGGCATTTTTGGAAATAATGCCATTTACATTTTATTAAAAAATTATTTATCCTTTTTGTGGAATAAGCCCAAAGGCTTTGATATATGGCATTGCACGCATCAGGAATCGAAATATTTACCAAGCAATAACAAACTAATTTTAACGATTCACGATTTAAATTTTTTATACAAATACAAAGGATTAAAAAAGCAATTAAAGCTGAATGCATTGCAGGGTAAGGTAAACAGCGCTAGTGCTATTGTAGCTATCTCGCAATTTACAGCCAATGAAATTAAGCAACATTTGCAAATTGATGAAAAGAAATTGCATGTAATTTATAATGGGGTGAGTTTGAAAAGCACATCTGCTGTTGAGCTACCACCATTTTTACACAATCAAAAATATTTGTTTAGCATTGGCATTATCAATCCTAAAAAAAACGTTCATGTATTGTTGCCGTTCTTGCAAAATAAACCCGATTTGCAATTGGTGATAGCTGGAAATGATAGTCATGCTTATGTTAATTTGATTAAGGAAAAGGCATTAGCATTGGGCGTTTTATCACAACTTCATTTTTTGGGAACGGTGAGTGATGAACTAAAATATAAACTGTATAAGAATTGTTATGCATTTGTATTTCCTTCCTTATCAGAAGGTTTTGGTTTGCCTGTTATTGAAGCCATGTTATTGGGAAAACCAGTGTTTTTAAGTAAACTCACTTGTTTGCCTGAAATTGGTGGTAGTGAAGCTTTTTATTGGGATAGTTTTGAAGCGAATGACGTTCAAACTACTTTTGAAAAAGGCATGGCGGTTTATGAAAGTGATCATGGAAAAGCTGAGCGTATTCAACAGCATGCAGCGCAGTTTAGTTGGGAAAAGGCAGCTAAGGCTTATTTGGAATTGTATGATCGAGTTTAAACCTGATAGGTTTATTTTGTGCAATTTGAGATGGATTTCAATAACAAACTAACTATTAATATTTCCTACTTAACCATCTTCCAACAAAAACAAACTACTAAAAAACACGGCAAAGCTCAATCCCGCTTGGGTTTCCAGTGTGTCTTCAAACAGCATGGAGATCAATAAAATAAACAGAAAGGCAAAGTAAACGGGATGTAATTTACCGTTCTTAAAATAAGCTGGGGCAAATAACCAGAACATAAAAAATGCAACTCCAAACACACCAAAAGCCACCATCATGGTGAGGTATTGATTATGCGCGCGGTGCCGCCATGGCAACTCTAAAGGTGAATTAATTTCAACATACTTGGCCTGAAAGGCATCTTCTAAATCGCCTGTGCCAACACCTGTAAAAAAATGATCTTTAATGATGAGCACCGCTGCTTGCCAATAATGCAAACGCATGGTTAAGCTGTGTCCGCTTGAATTATAACCTTCGGTAAAACTTTGATACTCGCAATACACCTGGTAGGCGCGGCTTTCCAAAGGATTCATTTGTGGTATGCGGTAATTAGAAATCCCATTTTCGATTGATTGAATATCGTTTTGGGTTAATTGCCAAACACCAAAAGAGTCTTTAGGTAAATCTTTGGAAGTTAAGTAACGCATCAAGGTAAAATTAACGAGTTGTTCTTTTTCATCCAGCGAATCGTAAGCCAGTTTACTGCGTAAGTTCCATGCTTTTTTTAATTCAGGCTCGCATTGGTATAAGCCATAAAAATGACCATTCTCGGTAAATTTTTCATTGATAAAATGCGTATAAATATTTCCATTTTTTGTTGATTTTGGTAGTGTTGAAATATTAACTTCATCTTTCGCCATCATGGGCTTTATACTGAAATAAACAAGCAGATAGCCTGCGGAAATTGCCAGCAATACAATCAAAGCATATTTTATTTTTTGTGTGAGCTGCCCTTTTTCAATCAAAATTTTATATAAACAAAACACAAAAAATCCTGCCATTAAAACAAACAATCCTGTGAGTGATTCTAAAATAATTAAAAATAAAATCATCCAAAGCACACTCAGAATTAATAGTATTTTAAGCGTTTTAGCCTCAACTTTTAACCAAGGCACCTGACTAATATGATGATAAAAATAAAAAGCAATTACTACCGCAACGCAAACTAATAAGGCTAAGCGAATATGCGAGATCAAGGGAGAAATCTGACGAATATCTGTAATCATTTTTCCTGTGAATCCAGCATAAATGGCCAATGAAATAAGCGTTGAAACTAAGGTAGCCAAGCACAATAAAAATAAAATCTGATTTACTTGCTTTCTGTCTAAAGCCTTGGAAGTAGCCATCAAAAAAGGAAAAACAAGCAGGGGTACTTTTGTTTTTAAATCATTCAACGCAAAAGAAAAGTTGCTGGTATTCCACAATCCAATTAAATGTATCGCGTAAAGCGACATCAGTAATAAGGCAATTTTGTTGTGTTTAATTAAATCCCATTTGTTTTTAAAATGGCCTTCGAGCACCCAATTGCCTGCAATAATAAATTGCGCCAGACTAATCGTAAACTTCGACAAGGGCAATGAAGCCGCAAAAAGCAGCAAACCAAAAAAGTAAAGTTCCTTTGAAGGGATGTATTGTAAAAGTTTTTTCAAACGTATGGAATGTGTCCTATTAACGGATTTTTTTTATTTTTATTTTGTGGTTATACCAATTGCATTTGTTTTTTAGTCCAAAAAAAAATTCCTCCTAAAAGACAAAAAAATAGTGTCATTCAGGAGGAAACTTTTTAAAAGTAAGCGTTTAGGTTAAAATTTAAGATGTAAAGGTTTATGCAGGAAGTTTTATAGGCATTTTAGAAAATGATGTTGAGGGCACGGTTCTGAAGACTCGCGCCAGACGACAAAAAAATAGTGTCATTCAGGACGAAACCTTTTAAAAGTAAGCGTTTAGGTTAAAATTTAAGATGTAAAGGTTTATGCAGGAAGTTTTATAGGTATTTTAGAAAATGATGTTGAGGGCAGCCAGATGAGTGCTGTTGGCGTTTCGTTGGTTCTTGTCCTTTTATTTATTTCCCTGCACCAAAACCCAATCAACCCAGGCATCTACCTGCGCTATTGAATTTGGTCTGAGTATTATTTCTCGCTTATTGTTTAACAGATAAAAAGTAGGCGTGCCAAACACATAATAATCCTTAACTACTTTGCTTTCCCATTTTTCATAATCGCAGTAAGCAAAAAAGGGATATGTTTTTACCGCTTGTTCAAAAGAACTTTTATCAGTATCTAATGTAACATAAACAACCTCAACACCATTTTTTCTCCATTTAGAATAGTTTTGAATGAGCTTGGGCAATTCTTCTGAACATTTGGGACACCAACTAGCACCAAAAACTACCAATGTGTAAGGTGTATTTAAACTTGAAAGATTACTAAATTGAGATTGTTTAACTCCGTTTAAAAAACTGTTTCCCGCAAATTGAATTTCAGGGGCAATGTTGCCTTTCTTCATGGCACGATAGGTTTCCAATTGTTTGGCCAAATCGTTGTTGATGGTGCAACTTACTTCGTTTAATGCTTTAATAGCAAGATATTCCGATGCCTGAAAAAGGCTATGACGTTCTAATAAATCGAATAAATAATCTGTTACTTCATTCAGTTTTTTCTCATCTTTAATAAGGTTTATAAGCATGGCATCAATAGATAGTTTCATTTCAATATTAACCGAATCTAGCGATTTACCGCAATTTTCTAACAACCAGAAATGGTTTTCAATGGCATCTTTAAACAATCCACTTTTATACAAACGTTGGTCGGTATAATCTAATGCTCTAAAGGCTGATATTGTTGAGGGAATTTCCTTTGGACGGTATTGGGCAATTATTGAAGCCGAGCTCACCAATTTACGTATTGGCAAAAACCAGCTAACATAAGCGTTGCTTGGTAGTTTTGCTAAATATTCTTCGTCTTCATTTTTAATTCGTTTCTTTTCTAATTGAATGGCCTTGTTTGGCGCTGTTTGGTTTGAAAATAATGAATCCACAGCATAGATTTGCTCTAAATATATCCAAGCATTAAGTGCTTGCTCTCTTTTAGGATGTTCTTTAGAATATTTCTCAAAACACAAATTTTCATACCCTTTTTTTATGTGAATTGTTTCTATTGCACTTAATGCATCACCAACAATTTCAATATCCTCTCCACTTAGAATAACAAAAAGAGGTTTTTTATCTTCAGAAATAAGATAGCCAACTCCGTAATCTGATTTTGCATAAAAAAGTTTAAAATTACCATTTTCATCGCAAGTAGTGTTTGAGATGGGATAGGTTT
>JBILPB010000057.1:0-18349 GCA_044374175.1 Bacteroidia bacterium
TGAAGGAGGCACACAGCAATTGCCAAATGGGAATGAAATAGTATGCTCTCCGGTACCCACTGGAACGGTGCGCGAATTTAATTCAGCCGGACAATTGATTTATAGTCATGCAGGTTCTGGTTCAAAAATTAAAAAATATAGTGCATGTTATATCAATAATACGCCTCCAGCAATTCCTACAATCACTGAAAATGGCAATATTTTATCGGCTACAGCCGCAACAAGCTATCAATGGTATTTGAATGGTCAACAAATTATTGGTGCCACTTCTCAAACATATACACCCACTCAAAGTGGCAATTATGTGGTTAGAATTGCTGACTCAAACGCTTGTGTATATCAATATTCTAAAACTTATGTTTTTGTTTTGAGTGCAACTTCTATTATAGATATAAACTTTTCTGATAAAATAACTTTTTACCCTATTCCTACTTCTGGAATAATAAATACTTCAGGTGCAAACTTGTATGGTAAACAATTTAGTATCCAAATTATAGATATGGCAGGCAAGATGATTACAATGGTATATAATGCAAATACAATTGATATCTCATCTATGCCCAATGGTATTTATTTTATTCAACTTACAAGTGCAGAAGGAAGTGTAACTAAACAAATTTTATTAAATAAATAAACCAACACTGATGTCAAAAAAAATAGTTTCTACCCTCGTATTGTTGTTCATTTTTACTTTTTATGTTGAAGCAAAATATGTTCGTTTTGCAGTAAATATGCAAAATTCAGGGATGTTAAATTCAAACGATGCTTACATGTCATCTACCTTTCAAAGTGCTATTGGAATGGGTGGAGATCTTACACATGGATTCTTGCACTTAACGCAAAGCACCACTGATACCAACATTTATTCTGCTATTTATAATATACCTGCATTTCAAATGTATGAATATCAATTTGAAATGGGTGTTGCCGGATATGATATGGAGAATATTCCTGTGGAGTCGCAAAGTTTGTTGAATGGATATCGTTGGCTTTATATTGATTCATTAAGTAACGATACATTAAACCTGCCTGCTGTATATTACAGTGGAAACAATTCAGCAACAGAAATAATGTACCGTATAAAAGTAAATATGTCTAATGAGACAGTCTCAGCTAATGGTGTTCATATTGCCGGAAATTTTCAAAATAATGATCCTGCAAGCAGCATCATGTATAGTTTTGGCAATAGTGTTTACGAATACATGGCTTATTTAACACCTGCTTCACAAGTAGACTATAAATTTTACAATGGCAACAGCGCTGTTGCTTCAGAAATAGTTCCAACAGCTTGCGCGCAAGGTGGGAATAGAATTATTGCTAATGTGGATAGCGCTCAAGTTTTACCAACTGTATGTTTTAGTGATTGTGTAAATTGTTCTCCATTAAATACAACCAACGTTAGTCATTATAACCTATTTAATTTTGCCCCCAATCCAATGCTAGACGCTAGTATATTAACATTTAACGATAATGCTCCATTGCATTCTATTTCAATTGTTGACATGCAAGGTAGAACAGTAAAACAAATCAATAATATTACTACCAATGCTATTGAAATCAATAAAGAAAGTTTAGCAGCTTCATGTTATTTTTTACAAATTGTAAATGACCAAAACGAAACATCAACTTTGAAGTTAATTATTGAATAAAAAAATTTGGAACAACTATAAATGAACACTGAATCTTAATTAACCAATTCAGTGTTCTTTTTTTAATATCATCATGGCAATGAAACAAAAATATATAATGGCAATAGCCTTGTTCTTATTTTTTACAAGCGCAAATTCTCAAGCGCTTTACGATATTAATACAGTACAAGAAATTGAAATTAATTTTCCTTCGGCCAGTTGGGATTCAATAATGGATGTTTATAAAAACACTACCGAAGAATACTATATGGCCAATTGGGTAAAAATAAATGGCATTCAATACGACAGTGCAGGCGTTCGTTTTAAAGGAAATAGCTCTTACAATCCAAATAGTGCTAAAAACCCATTACATATTTCTTTAGATGAATTTAAAAACCAAGATCATCAAGGATTTGAATCAATTAAATTAAGTAATGGATATGGCGATCCATCTTTTATCAGAGAAGTTTTAGGATATGGTATTTTGAAAAACTATATGCATTGCCCGCAGGCAAATTTCGCTAAAGTTACTATTAATGGCGCATATTATGGTGTATTTACAAATGATGAAAGCATAGATAAAAAATTTGTTGCAGAACATTTTTATAGCAATACCAATTGTTTTATAAAATGTTCGTCAGATTTATCTCCATCAGCAGCATCAAAAAACAGTTTCAAATATATTAATGCTGATAGTGCAAGTTATTCATCTACCTATGATATGAAATCAACTTATGGTTGGCTTGACTTTATTGATTTATGCAATGTTGTAACAAACAATGTTAACGATTTGCCAAATAAAATGGATGTGGACAGGGCCATTTGGATGTTGGCATTTAACAATCTATTTATAAATTTAGACAGCTACAATGGCGTATATGCTCAAAACCACTATGTGTATAAAGACAATACAGGCCATTTCAATTCAATAATTTGGGATTTGAATATGTGTTTTGGAGCATTTCCTTATGCAGGACAAGGTACAATTGGTGTAGGACAAAAAACTGTACCCGAATTGATAGCCTATTCTCCTTTTGCCCATGCCACTGATATTGCTTGGCCTTTAATTAATGATGTGCTAGGCGATGCCAGTATGAAAAGAAAATATTTAGCCCATTTAAAAACGATGTTATCAGAAAATATGCTGAATGGAAATTACATAACATCCGCTGCTCAATATCAAAGCATTGTTGATAATGCATTAAATACAGATACTAATAAATTATTTACATATCAAGCGTTTCAAGGCGGTTTAAACAGCGATGTTGCCTTTGGCAATTTCACCATTCCAGGTATTTCAAATTTATTAGAAGCGCGTAAATTATTTCTACAAACTGTGCCTGAATTGGTTGCTGTAGAGCCCATCATTAATACGCCTGTTTTCAGTAATAATGCACCAACACTTAATGCAGTAGTTGATGTTATAGTTACTATTTCAAATACAAATATGAGCAGTCCTTATGTTGGTTATCGTTTTAACATGGAAGAAAAATTTATAAAGCTGCCACTGTATGATGATGGTGCCCATAATGATGCCAATGCAAATGATGGCATTTTTGGAACTTCTATTACAATATTAGGAGCATCTATGCAATATTATATTTATGCCGAAAACGATTCAATTGGAAAATTTTTACCTGCCAGAGCAGAACATGAATTTTTTACCTTAACAGCTTCTCTTCCAATTCCAGCAGCGGGTGCAATTACCATCAATGAATTTTTAGCTGGTAACACATCAGGGCAGCAAAATGAGTTAGGTGCCTTTGAAGATTGGATTGAATTATACAATAACACCGACTCTGCAATTAGTTTATATGGCTTGTGTTTAAGTGATAACATTGGGCAAATAAATAAATTTTCATTTCCGGCAAATACTTCTATCAATCCACACAGTTTTATTACTGTTTGGGCCGATCAAACTGCTTTAAGCACAGGCTTACATGCTAATTTTAAACTTTCGTTAAGTGGCGAACAAATCATTTTGAGTAATGGTTTAAATACCGTATTAGACAGTATCAGTTTTGGGGCACAAATAGCCAATGTTTCAATGGCCAGATGTCCGGATGGTACAGGTAATTTTGTTTTGTCAATTCAACCTACTTACAATGGAAATAATTGTACTAATGGTTTAGTATCAAACAATCATAGTAATTTTAATTTCTTTCCAAACCCATCTTCTGGATTAATTACCATAAATTTTGGAGAAATAAAACAAGAAAATAAATTATTGATTGCAAATATTGTTGGCGATTTAGTTTTCTCATTTACATCAACTAAAAACAGCGAAACCATTGATTTATCTCATCTTTCTAATGGAATTTATTTTATTGAATTGAATAAACTACAAAAACTTAAACTCCTTATAAATAAGTAAGTCCTCTAAGGAAGATTTACTAGTTTTTCTTGCACTTCATTATCAATAGCATGTGCCATAATTCTTCGTCCAAAGGTGGTAACAGCAAAGTAAAACTTTCCTTTTTCGATTGATGTAATATTAATTGGTGTTTTTCCAGCCAAGGAGATACCTCTGTTTAAATTACCATTACTATCAAATATAAATAAACCTTCATCGTTGGTAGATACGGCAATTTTAATGGTTGAATCGTTCAGTTGTAGCAATTGCGCAGGGCCATTTATACTTGAGTTAAAGCTAAAATCAAACTTTATAGTTTTATCTTTATTCAACACATTTAAACGATTATTATCTGCAAAAATAAAATCACCTTTTCCATCGGCATCAACATCGGCATAAGTAAAGAAATAATTATTACTCACCTTTGGTAACAACTCATATTTATCAAATACACCTTTAAAATTATAACGATATACTATACCATTTTCATCAGACACCATAACGGCAGAAGTATTCAGTGATTTCTTGATATCAAGGTAAAAAACATCATTATGAAGTGCTGGCAATTTCTCTTTAAATTTCACAATCCAATTACCGCGTTTATCAATCAATCTTAAATTTTTACCTTCATCTGCAAAGCAAATCATTGCTCTACCATCGCAAATGAAAGGTACAAACTGTCCAGTTAAAGTATCTTTCAAATGATCTGTTTTCCAGTCGGTATCTACATCGCCATTAGTTTTATAATTATAAATACTTAAATTGTCGCATGCAACAAGTAATAGTGGGTTCTCTTTCTCATCAAAATTAATATACCCTAAACCTGCCGTGGCATTTGCTTTAAGCGTTACTGGAAACTTATCCGGAAACTCTCCTGCTTCATTAATCATATACAAATGTTTTTCTGAAACAAAGGCCAAGCGAAAATTCCCTGATTTATTAGCATGTATTTGATGAATTTTACCTAACACTTTTTCACCAATATTTTTTGACCAAATTTGCTTGCCAGCCTGATCTAATAAATGAATATTGAAATTTGCATCCTGAATGGCAAACATATCACTTGAATCGAGCAAATTATTGGCTAGGAAAGGAGCCGTTATAAATGTTGTATCGATTTCAATATCCCAAAGTGTATTAAACTCAGGCTTGTAAATAGGATTATACTTTAAACATAAATTATTATAAAATAAATCGCCACTGGCTTTAAATTGCAAGGCCAGCGATTGAAACTTCCTGAACAATGAAGTGTTTTTTTCTACCTCTTTCGCTAAGCCTTTTTCCAACTGATTAGCATATAACTTTGGAGATCGCGCAACTGCGGAATAAACAAAGAAATTTGCGTTTTCTGATAAACTTTCGGCAAACTTTATATAATGACGATCATTATTGAGTGTGCGCCCAGCACTGTAAAAATTTATTAAACTCCTTATCGAACTAGGACTTTCTGCCAGTACAATATAATTATCAATTAGCGTATAGTAATGCTTATCAAAAGCAGGAAATGACTTTCCAAAAATGAGCGGTAAAAATGCAGGCAATTCAAGTTTACCAATTTTATAGTTACGGTACTCTTCCAGTTCGTTTTCTACTACACTTTCTACATTGGCATTCAACTGAATACTTTGCGACAATTCATTAAATGCAAACAAAGCTTTATCAGCGTCTCTTGTCTTAAAAATTGCATACTGTTCAGGTGCATATTTTTCACCATATGATTCTGTGATTACAGAAGCTATTTCGCTCCCAATCCAACTATAGAAGAAATAATTTAGATCTATACCATATTTAGATTCAAGCGCTTTCAACTGCTTTTTTTGAAGCTCATGCGCCTCAAAATTTTGATTAAATTGCTTAAAATCTCTTAAATATTTTTGACCATCATTTACACCAACATAGCTAAAAAATGCAGTGTTTAGAGGCATCAATGTTGTCATCTCAATTTTTGGTGCTTTTTGATTTTTAAATAATGACAAATAATCATGATCAGCATCACTGCTATAACTGAATCCATTCATGGCAATGATATCGTTCCTTAGATTTAAATCCATTGAAATCCATTGTGCGAAATTTGACATAGCATCAATAAAGCTTTTGTTATCATCACTCAAATATTGTGGCATGATACCTGATAAATTTTTAAAATTTACAAAAACGTTGGCGCTACTTTCATTGCCAGCGGTTTTCAGCACCTTTGTAAATGATTTATTTTGTAATAATGAAGCATTTGCAACTAAAGTTCTGGCCGATTTTTCAATTAAATCGGGCGAATAACTTAAAGCAAAAACAGTATTACTTAAGTAATAGTAGAATTTTTTACCATCACGTAAGCTATACTGATGCACGGCTATGCCAGCAACCAAGGTATCGCTTTTGGTGTACATCACAGGAATAGCTTGTTCAATGATATCGTTTACCGCACGTTTTTCGGCAGTTAAGGGGATGTTAAAAGCAAGAATAAAATCTACACCTTGCGCAGTATCGGCATGTACCGACAAATATATTTTAGTGTTATCATCAATATTCAACACTTTTTCGCCATGCACAAATACTGAATCAAAGAAATTTATTTTATTATTCAACTCCATAAAAGCATCAACACTTAACAACTCTTTCCAAATAGCATTTTCTTTTGAAAAGCTTTTCCATGTATTTGTAAAATCGTGTGCTTCGGTAATACAAACTGCATCGGTTGGAATGGCCCTTAAAACAGGCGTTAAAGGAGTTTTTACTTGTTTAAAATAAAAGTAGCCGTAAATAGCACTTCCTACAATAGGAACAATTAAAAAAGTAATGAGAATTTTCTTAAGCATTCTTTTTAATTTTTCGTGATTTAATAGTATTTTTCTTTTGCTCAAATGGCAGCTCCAACTGTTTTGCCAATAATCTAAATGTTACTCTATGATAAGGTGTTATGCCACTTTCGGCAATTACCTTTCTATGTTTTAAAGTTGGATAGCCTTTGTTGGTTTTCCAATCATATGCTGGAAATTCTTCATGAATTTTAAACATATAATCGTCTCTGTATGTCTTAGCCAAAACAGATGCCGCTGCGATGTTAGCATATTTCCCATCTCCTTTAACTACGGTAGTGTGAGCTATATTTTCGAACTTTTTAAAACGGTTACCATCAATAACAATATGTTGTGGCTTTGTCTTCAATTGTTGCAATGCTAAATGCATGGCCTTAATTGATGCATTTAAGATATTAATTTTATCAATTTCAGTGTTATCTAACATGGCTACAGCATATGCTATGGCTTGTTTTTCAATGACACTTCTTAATTGATATCTATTTTTTTCATTCAATTGTTTCGAGTCATTTAACAATTCATTTTTAAAATTATCGGGTAATATAACTGCTGCTGCAAACACAGGTCCAGCTAAACATCCTCTGCCTGCTTCATCGCAACCTGCTTCATTTTTATTGATATACATGCAAGTATTTAACATGCGGTATTTAGATTAAGTGTTGTTTCACAACTTTTCCAAAGTAAGTTTGCTGTTGTATCCCAGCTAAAATGTTGCCTGCGTACTATTCCTTTTTGCACTAATATTGAACACAACTGTTTGTCATTGTACAATTGTAACATGGCATTTGAAATTTCATTCACATTTGTAGGATCACAATATATAGCCGCATCAGCAGCCACTTCTGGTAAGCTACTTACGTTTGATGTTACGATAGGCACTTCACAATGCATAGCTTCAAGCAAAGGAATTCCAAAGCCTTCAAATAAAGGCACATAAACTAATGCAAATGCACTAGCTATAAGCAGATGCAATTCTTCTTCCTCTACCCTACCTAAAAATGAGATATCGTTTTTAAATTCGCAACTGGCCAAACTTTCTTTCATAGCCTTGTTCCAGAAGTATTTTTGTCCGGCAATTATTAATTTATGCTTTGCTCCAGATTTTTTTTTGAAAAGGTCAAAGGCCTGAAATAACCGTTGTAAATTTTTTCTTGGTTGTATTGACCCAACGTATATAAAATAAGGCGCTGAAGCAGCATATTTATTCTCAATATTGCTTTTTACTTTTTCATTTACAGGTAAAAAACCATTGCTGCAACCATTATAAACAATATCTATCAAAGAATTATTTATGGCATAGGTAGTGGCAATATCATTTTTCGAAAAAGCAGAAACAGTGGCAATCCTTGTGGCCTTTTTTGCAAAACGAGGAAAATAATAATTATAATACTTCCGCACCAACCAGGGCAAATCATTAGGAAAATGATGAAAATTAATATCGTGAATAACAGGTAATTGTTTCACTTCGCTTCTCAATGAGAGATAACCATCACAAGATAAAAAGAGATCAACCTTTAGTTTCTTTAATAAATCATACACCGTAAATTCGAGCCAATACACAAATAAAAAAGGATGACGGGCTGCAGGACCTGCAATAATTGGCGTGATGTTATCTGAAAAAATAAAATCTTCGTGATATGGTCTGTCAAAGATAAAATAGAAATGATGTTCAGGGTGCCCTATAGTAATGCGCTTCAAGGTTTCGAACATAAATCGTCCAATACCTTCAAGTTTATTATGTTGTAAAAGCCTCGTATTTACTGCTATTTCCAATTGTACAGATTTCTTAAAGGGCGAAATTAGCCCATTAAAAGCCCATATTTATTGACTTCTTTAGCAATTACTTAACATTAAGTTGTTGATTTCCTTATTTTTAGCTTCATTTGCCACCTTTTTAGTCATTAATTTATATAAATATACCTATTTTCGCATCCTAATTTTTACATTGAAAACCTTTCTAAAATACCTATTACAACGCACATTTGGTTTCGATAGATACTTATTTGTTTTTTCTATTTTCAAGATTTACACTTTGAAATGGGATAAAAATGAAAATCACTTTTTTCATTTTTTAAATTTGTTACCCAATGAAGGAGTTTTTATTGACATTGGAGCTAATATTGGCATTATGACTGCGTCAGCAGCAAGAAAATTACCAAAACTTAAAGTCCATGCTTTTGAGCCTGTAGCAAGCAATGCAAGTGCATTAAATCGCATAATTAATTATTTTAAATTATCAAATGTAACTTTACATAAAGTGGCATTGGGTAATGAAAATGGCAATATTAATATGGTTATGCCGGTGCAGCATAAAGTAAAATTTCAAGGTTTAAGTCATGTGGTGCACGACTCAATAACTGAGAACAACGAAGGCGAAATTTATGAAGTTCCTATTTATCGTTTAGATGATTTTGAGCCTGTTAAAAGCATTTCACAAAAAATAGTAGGTATTAAAATGGATGTAGAAAACTTTGAAAGCTTTGTGGTTAAAGGTGGTTTAAACATCATTAAAAAGCATCAACCTATTCTATACATTGAACTATGGGATAATGAGAATAGAACTTCGTGCTTTAGTGACCTTGCCTCATTGGGTTATTTACCGTACACTATAGAAGGGGAGCAATTCATAATTTTTGATGCACAAAAACATCACAATCACAATTTCTTTTTTCTTCCTAAAAAGTAAACTAGAGTACAAAACGCCAAACTAATTTAGCCAGTAAAGTGGTTGATTTTACTGAAATATTTGTTCCTTCGGCATTGTACAACTGGTTAAAAATAAAATACAAATCAGTTCCTATTTTCGGGATATAACGCATTCTAAAATTAACATTTAGTTCTTTTTGATTGGTATTCCATTGGGATAAAACTGAACCAAATAAGTTAGGATTCACCGCATATTCAACCCTACTACCTATTAAATTTGTTTGAAAATTTCCACCACTTAGTTTTACATCATTTATCTCATAGCGGACACTCATATTCAAATATTTTCCTGCACGCCAATAAATATCTGTTCGATTTCGCAAGGCCGAACCATCATAAAATTCGCCCCAAATAAAGTTACTTGCTACAGCAAATGTTCTGCCTCTGAATGTTTTTAGATCAGCTTCCCACTGTCGCCACCAATAGGTGTTTTTAGTTATAGTGACAGCTTTACTAATTTCGAAATCATTAATTAATCCTTCGGCAACAATGGTATAATTGAGCACAATTTTATCTCCCGATTTTAAATCGGCACCAAAATATTGAATTCGATATTCAAATGTTTGAATCGATTTTGTATCATCATATTGCGTATAAGTTACACTTGCTGGTTTAAACTCATACTGCCTTACCCGTTTAAATCTGTTTCGGGAGCGCGGTTTAAAAGAGATATCAGTAAAACCTTCTCTAAAATTTCTTCTAATCATTAATCCTACTTCTGGCTCAAAAGGCATAGGCGCTTGTTGAAAAGAGCTATATACCGCAAATCTATCATTGGGGTAACTTACAAAAGCACGATAAGCATATGATTCATTTTTAATACCAACATCCGTATTATACACTTGTATAAAGGCACCTCCCATATCTAAATTTTTATTTCTTAAAAACTTGGAAGTACTGTATCTTCCATTAATGGCATTAGTAGTATGCAAACGTCCTGATTCAAATTTTGTGGCACTCATGGCGCCAATTACACTTTGTTTACCAACATCGTTTCGCCAGCTTAAAGCCGAGTAATTAGTAGAAGCCTGTCCGTCATCGGCAGCAGTTTGTATACTCATTATGCCCAGGGTATTGTTACTTTCTTTACCTAATAAACGGGCGCCAGCAATAATTGGAACTGTTTCTCTTTGCTCATTTAAACCAATTTTTCTGGTGTAAAAAGGGATAATTCTATTGCCACCAAATCCCATATTAAAATAGTCTTCGCCCTCTAAAAAAAACTCGCGCAATTCTGGAAAAAATAATGGAAAACGGGTAATATTAATTTGCTGTTGATCTGCTTCTACTTGCGCAAAATCGGTATTAAATGTTAGATTTAACCTGTAGGTGGGCGACAATAAATAATTAACTTCTCCGCCAGCATTTAAAAGTAATTTATCATCAGTTTTTGAAGTTAATCCACCGGCAGTGGCATAAGGTTTTATTTCAACAAATCTCTTTTTAGAAAGATTATTTAATCCAGTCAATGTACCAGCATGATTAAGTTGTTGTATGCGGTTATCGCGACTCCAACCTTGCCACAACACTTGTTCTCTTTTATGCCTTATATTTCTTTCAAAGTTAATTCCCCACACTTGATCTTCTACATTGGTTCTGTATTTGAGGGTATAAAAAGGAATTTCAAACTCGGCAAACCAACCACTATCTGTGCGGGTAGTAATTACATTCCAAACCCCGTTCCAATATAAATTGCTAGTGCCACCATTATTAAATACCTGCAGATCAGCTCTTGCTCCATTAGGATTTGTAATAAACATGAATCCATTTCTCATATCATGATAAGTATCAATAATAATGATAAAATTATCATCTAAATCATAATTAAAATCGCGCTTTAATTCTTTGGCAATAATATTTTTAGGTTCACTATCATAGCACCAAACGCCCACATACAAATATTCTTCTGTAGTAGTAATAGCCACTTCGGTTCGCTCACTTGAAGGCTCTCCAATTTTTAATTCTCTTTGCGTAAAGTTGTTTATTTTTTTGGCATTTTTCCAAACCTCATCATTTAAATTACCATCTATTTTGGGTTTATCGTTAACAAAACTTGCGTCAACATGATCAGGTAAGGATACTTGTGCAAACGCATCCAGCGTTACTAAGCCTAATAAAATGACTAAATTTAAATAAATTGTTTCTTTTAATGACATATTGAGCGCCGCAAAATAATCATATTTTATTTTAAAAATAAGAATAAAAAAAGCTTTAGGTATTAAAATAAATTAGAATCTATAACCTAAGCCATAAGAGAAATAATCGGCCTTAGCATAATGACTTTTAAGATTAAAACTCACATGAATTTGTTTGGTGATATAGTAGTTTAATGCAAATTTTAAGTACATCACAGGAAGCACCTTATAATTATTGTAAACATAAAAACCAGCTGCTAAGGGTATCGTAAATTTATCAATTGCAATTTCATAAACCCCGCCAATGCCCACTTGCAAATTAGTTTTATTATTATTTGAAGAATCAGCATCATACCTCATTTGATTAATTACCGATTCATCTTTGAATAAATCAAATAAGATTCCAACACTACCTTTTTCTTTATAATTATTTAAAATTGTTGCTGAAAAATTACTTAAAAAATATTGCCTACCTAACACAGGATAAACTTGCTTTAGACCACAACTGTAGGCTATTACATATTTCATTTTTCTTGCAAATTTTACAGTGTCTAGTAATGGCTTATTGATATCATTGAACTTATATTGATATCCTAATTGAATACCGGCTAAATTGATACCCAAATTGGGCAATTTATAGGCACCATTTGAAAAATGAGTTAAGCATACCCCAAAAGATATACGTTGTTTTGGTGTTAATTCAATTTCATAACTTTGAGTGATTTGTATTGCTGCGTTCAGGTGTGTGCCGGTAACTAAATTCTTATAATTGTTCATCCTATCGAATTTTTTTTCAACCCAGCCAGGACCTAATGCCAGTTTAAAATTAAATTGGCTCCTTTTAAACCTGGCATACGGAAATTGTATAAAAGCAAGGCCTGCAGCCGCGCTGCCGGTATAAATATTTTTTCCAATATTTGTATAAAAAATACTGAACCCAACATTTGGACGATGATAAAGTAGGTGCCATGCTTTACTTCCGTCAGTTTTAATACCCATGTTCAATTCATACATTCCAAAATGTGCGTTTGGATATCCTTGTATATTAGGGCGATGTGCAAGTAAAATGGAATAGTTACCTCTGGTTTCAACAAATAAGTTATCCATTTTACTATTTGCAAAATTTGATGGTACAAACGCTAGTAAGAGAAAAATTGTAATAAAAGAAAAAAGGCCTAATCCTTTCATTAATCGCAATAATGAGTAAAATCTTCTAAATGATTCACTTTTATTTTATTATTTAATTCGGGATAATACTCGCTTGGCGGTATAGTTGCTGTTTGACCCAAAAGCTCCATGTTAAAGGCATCAAATACTTTAAAGGCAAATGAGCCGTCAGGATTTGGCATCACCAGGCATATGGCTTTACTTTTATCGGCAGTTAAAATGGCATTTTCAATGGCTTCTTTATTCACAATTTGAACAGGCAATTTATAATGATTTTTGATATCCGTTTTTGCGCTCTCATCCAAGTCATTTTGACTTATTAATAGGGTTAGTTCTTTTAAATGTGGTGCATTTTTAATATACATCTTCATTAATTGCACTTCAGTTGTACCCTTTGTTCTGTAATCAATTTGCAAAGCCATGCTTTTAATGGCATAAGTTAAATCAGCTACTTCTTGTTTCAAACCTGGCATTAAGGCTGAAGCTAAAGCAGAAGACTCCAAGGACATATCTGCCTTTTTTATTTCCAAGATGGATGCTCTATATGGCAATTGTTTTTTACTATAATTCTCAACCACAATATCTTTACTATTGTATAATTTATTACTAATTTTAAAGGCTGCATAATCTGCATAATTAAAATTATACTTTGAATTCATCAGCAGAAGCGTGTTTGCAGGCTTATCCTCAATGATTTTATTAAATTGTATTTTGTTTACAAAAGTTGGCTTTGCCTCTATTTTCCAACATTGCTCCACACACTTTTTTAAACTAGTATTATAATTTTCAATTTCTTGCTGATAGTTTTTAAGTTCATCGGGATTCAATTTTTCCTCAATTTTTTTATTTGGCTCTTCAATAAGAATAATTAATGAGGAAGTTGCAAGGTTTGCCTGCCCAAAACACATCGAAGGAATAAAGAGAGTCAATAATAATAATCTTGATAAAAAGTACATACTTAATTTATTATGTTGTTTAACTGGGCTAACTAAAAATTGTTGCACTGTTTAATTTATAACTTACCTTTAATAATTTCATCCACCACAGCAGGATCAAGTAATGTAGAAGTGTCGCCTAAGCTTCCAATTTCGTTCTCAGCAATTTTTCTTAAAATTCTTCGCATAATTTTACCGCTTCTGGTTTTAGGTAAACCAGTCACAAATTGTATTTTATCGGGCTTTGCTATAGCGCCTATCATTCTGGATACAGTTAAATTAATATCCTTTTTTGCCAATTCAGCATCGCCATGTGTGCCTTGATAAATCACATAAGCATAAATTCCTTGTCCCTTAATATCATGTGGATAGCCAACTACCGCACTTTCTACAACACCCTGATGCATGTTAATAGCATTTTCTACTTCTGCAGTTCCTATGCGATGCCCACTCACATTCAGCACATCATCCACTCTACCCGTAATACGGTAATTACCTTCGTCATCTCTTAAACAACCATCACCCGTAAAATATAAATTTTCGTAAGTGGCAAAATAGTTAATTCTACAACGCTCATGATCGCCATAAGTAGTTCTTAATATGCCAGGCCAAGGCGCTTTCAAACAAAGATTTCCACTAACACCGTTGCCTATAATTTCCTTTCCATTTTCATCCACTAAAATGGGCTGCACTCCAGGTAGAGGTAATGTTGCAAATGATGGTTTTGAAGGCGTTACACCTGCCAAATTAGAAATTAAAACACCGCCAGTTTCTGTTTGCCACCAAGTGTCTACAATGGGCGCCTTTTCTTTTCCAATATTTTTATCGTACCAATGCCAGGCCTCTTCATTAATAGGTTCTCCAACTGTACCTAAAACTTTAATACTACTCAAATCTTTTCCTTCAATAAAGCCATCGCCAAAACCCATTAAACTTCTTATGGCTGTTGGTGCGGTATATAAAATATCTACTTTATATTTTTCAATTATTTCCCAAAACCTACCTGCATCCGGCCAAGTTGGTATACCTTCAAACATTAAACTTGTGGCTCCAGCGCTCAAAGGACCATAAACAATATAACTATGTCCAGTAATCCAACCAATATCTGCCGTACAAAAATGTATTTGCCCAGGTTGATATTGAAACACATTTACAAAAGTATAATTGGCCCACACCATATAACCAGCAGAAGTATGCACAACCCCTTTGGGTTTTCCCGTTGATCCAGAAGTATATAAAATAAATAACTCATCTTCAGCATCCATCTCCATTGCAGGAAAAGGAGGATTACCTTGTGTTTCAACTTTTTTAATTTCATCTTCCCACCAAACATCTCTTCCTTTAATCATACTCACAGGTGTGCGAGTACGCGTACAAACTATAACACGCTTAACAAATTTGCAGCCAACCAATGCATCATCAATTACGCTTTTTAATGGAATATCTTTTGCCCCACGGAAGGCGCCATCACAAGTAATCACAAATTCAGCATTGGCATCTTGTAATCTGTCGGCAATAGCTTGCGCAGAAAAACCACCAAACACCACAGAATGAATAGCTCCAATTCTGGCACATGCCAAAAGAGCAATAGCCAACTCTGGAATCATGCCCATATAAATGCAAACTCTATCACCTTTTTTTACTCCATTATTCTTAAGTACGTTGGCAAATTGACAAACTTTAAAATGCAATTCTTTATAGGTTAAAACTCTATGATGTTCTTCTGGATCATTCGACTCCCAGATGATTGCTGGCACATCAGGTTGTGTTAATAGATGACGATCTAAACAGTTTTCTGTAATATTTAATCTTGCACCTTCAAACCATTTTATTGATGGCGTTTTAAAATCCCATGTTAACACCTTATCCCAGTTTTTTCTCCATGTAAAATTCGCAGCCACTTCGGCCCAGAATTGTTCTGGCTGTTCTACACTTTTTTTATATTGAATATGATAATCTGCTAATGATTTTATTTGATATGGATAATGCATAGTCATTAAATTGTCTGCTTTAGTGTTAAATTAAAGTACGAATATAATAACTCGTTCATCAATTTTAGAATGTTGATTGAAAAATAAACTTTTTAGCTATTTTTGCAGCATGATAACAATAGAACAACTGAGAGATCTCAGAGAGCGCGTTGAAGCGCTGAGGAGGTATCTTTGACATCGATAAAAAGATACGTGAAATAGAAGAAGAGGAAGAAAAAACCCTTAATCCAAACTTTTGGGACGACCCTAAAAAAGCGGAAGAGCAGTTAAAACTCATTCAGTCAAAAAAAAATTGGACTAACGCATTCAGTAATTGTATCAATCAAGCTGATGATGCATTTACCATGATGGACTTTTTGAAAGAAGGTGAAGCCACTGAAGCCGATTTAGATGCAAGCTTTAATGAAGCCACTAAATTGCTCGAAGACCTCGAGTTTAAAAACATGTTGAGTGGGAAAGAGGATAGCTTGAGTGCTGTACTTACTATTAACAGCGGTGCTGGAGGTACCGAAAGTTGCGACTGGGCTAACATGTTGTTGCGCATGTACAAGATGTGGGCCGATAGTCATGGCTATCAAATTATTGAAACCGATTTTCAGGAAGGTGATGTGGCTGGTATCAAATCTGTAACTATTGAAATTATTGGTGAATTTGCATACGGCTACCTCAAAGGAGAAAGTGGCGTACATCGATTGGTAAGAATATCTCCATTCGATTCAAATGCAAAACGTCATACCTCTTTTGCTTCGGTATACGCTTACCCTCTTATTGATGATACTATTGAAATTGAAGTAAATCCTGGCGATATTGAATGGGATACATTTAGGGCAGGTGGTGCTGGAGGGCAAAATGTAAACAAAGTAGAAACCGCAGTACGCTTGCATCATAAGCCAACAGGAATCATCATCAAAAATCAAGAAAGTCGCTCGCAGCTGCAAAATAAAGAAAATGCCATTCGTTTACTTAAATCTCAAATGTATGAAATTGAATTACGTAAACGGCAGGAATCACAGGCAGCTATTGAAGGTACAAAAATGAAAATAGAATGGGGTTCGCAAATAAGAAATTATGTAATGCATCCTTACAAACTTGTAAAAGATGTAAGAACAGGTTTTGAAACCAGCAATGTAACAAGCGTGATGGATGGTGATTTAGATGCTTTCATAAAAGCCTACCTGATGGAATTTTCAAATAACAACAACACAAAAAAATAATTTTCACAAGTGATGATTAATTTAAATTTAAAAAAGTCATTAAGTCTGGGATTTATAATTGCGCTGTATCTTAATTTAAGCGCTCAAAATAGTAACACTAACTCCTTATGCTGGAAAGTTACAGGACATGGATTAACGCAACCTTCATATGTATTTGGAACTATACATCTCATTTCAAAAAAAGATTTTTTTGTTTCTAAATCAACAGAAACAGCCTTTAAATCTTGTAAAACTTTAGCCTTAGAAGTTGATTTAAACATGGACAAGGATACTAAAAGAGAAGTAGGAAAATCGGCCATCCTTCCTGATGGTAAGTCTATTGATGATTATTGTTCAGCCGAAGAATTAAGTGTGATTAAATCTTTTATGAGTGATAGTGTAAAAATTTCAGGATTAAAAATAAAACTTTATTCACGCTTAAAACCCATCTATTTGCAAAGTATACTGCTCAAAGAACAAATAAAAGGCGACAAATCATACGAAGAAACTTTTGCTAAAATGGCCAAGAAAAAAAAGATGAATCAAGTAGGTTTAGAAGCCATAAGTTTACAGATGAAAGTGCTTGATACAATCCCAGTTGCTACCCAAATAAAAGATATGGTAACTTCTATCAACCAAGGTAAGGCAAGCATTAGAGATTTTAATGAAATGATTAAAGTTTATAAAACTCAAAATATTGAGAAACTGCATGAGCTAACCATATCAGAAGATAGCGGAATTGCCAATTTTGAAGATGTTTTTTTAAATAACAGAAATGAAAGTTGGATTCCTGTAATTGAAAACTTAATGAGCAAACAATCAAGTTTTATAGCTGTGGGAGCTGCGCATTTAGGAGGCGAAAAAGGAGTTTTAAACTTATTGAAATTAAAAGGATATACAATTGAACCCATTTTTTAATATATTTGTATAAATAATTAAAACTTAAATCATATGATAAGAAAATTTACTTTTTTATTGATTGTTGCATCTGTTTTTTTCATTAATACAGCAAAAGCACAACCTGGCGTACCTCCGCAGTATCCTTATACTCAGGCATTTGACAGCTTACAACCTTTTCAATTTATTGAAGATCAGGCAGGATGGCTCAACGGCAACTTTTTTGCATTAGACCCAAGCACTGTAAGCGTTTACCAAAACAGAGGTATTGGAGGCAGCCAATCTATGACAATGGTATTAGATGATAATTTCCCAACAGATTCAATCATTACACCTTTGATTGGATCACTTAACGCTGGTGCATTTGTTTCTTTTTATTATAGGATTGTTGATTTCAATAACCAAGCAGTTACCCTGAGCGGAAATGGGGGCTTTAAGCTGCAGATGAAAGATGCCAATGCTTTAGAGTGGATATTAATTGATTCTATATCTACAACCAACCACATTGTTGATAGTAATTATAAAAAAATA
>JBILPB010000058.1:0-18304 GCA_044374175.1 Bacteroidia bacterium
TTACAAATTTGAATCATTCGAGTTGTTTCAACAAATGATTAATAAGGTAAACAGAGATATTACTTCTTTTTTAGTAAAAGCCTATTTACCACAAGAGAATCAGCAACAGGTGCGTGAAGTGCAGGCGCCAAAAGCAGAACCAACACAAAAGTATCAAACCAACAGAACAGATGATCCTAACTTGGGAAGTGCAAGTAATAATGGTTCAAATGGACAGCCCAATGCTGAGCCGGAAAGACCTAAATTACAACCAATAAGAGTTGAAAAAACAGTTGGAAGAAATGATCCTTGTCCTTGTGGTAGTGGTAAAAAGTTTAAGCAATGTCATGGTGCTGCCTAATAATGTGCCAATGTGCCAATTTTACAATGTGACAATGAAATTTGTGTGATCTAATAGATTTAATATACAATGGTATAGTGTAAATTTATTAAGCATAGAATCAGTGAAAATTCAGAGTATAAAATGCCTGAATGAAAAAATGATTTCAATATTAATTTTTAAACAAGATTTAGTATTGAAAATAATTGAATCGTAAATCGTTAAATCGTAAATTGTAATGTCTGATATTATTCACTTGTTGCCCGATGCTGTAGCGAATCAAATTGCTGCTGGTGAGGTTATTCAACGTCCTGCTTCGGTGATTAAAGAACTGGTGGAAAATGCCGTAGATGCGGGTGCCGATGATATTATTGTGATTATTAAAGATGCAGGAAAAACACTTATTCAAATTACCGACAATGGAAAGGGCATGAGCCCAACCGATGCCAGAATGAGTTTTGAACGACATGCCACCTCTAAAATTAATCAAGCACAAGATTTATTTGCGATAAAAACAAAAGGATTTAGAGGCGAAGCATTAGCTTCCATTGCAGCTATTGCACATGTGGAGTTAAAAACACGTCAGGAGCAAGATACAGTTGGAACTTTAATTATTATTGAAGGTAGTGAAGTTAAAAAACAAGAGCCTGTAGCATGTGCAAAAGGGACAAGTTTTTTTGTGAAGAATCTATTTTATAATGTCCCAGCAAGAAGAAATTTTTTAAAGTCAGATTCGGTAGAAACATCACATATAATTGATGAATTTCAACGCGTAGCCCTTACACATCCTGAAGTAAGCTTTACGCTGATAAACAATAATAACGAAGTTTTTAAATTAGAGAAATCTGGCCTTAGACAAAGAATAGTGAGTGTTTTTGGTAAAAGTTTTAACGAAAAATTAGTCCCTGTTGAAGAGGCCACTGATTATGTAAAGATTAAAGGATTTGTTTGTAAGCCTGAATTTGCGCGCAAATCAAGAGGTGAGCAATATTTTTTTATCAATAACAGGTTTATTAAAAATGCTTATTTAAATCACGCTTTAGTTAGGGCCTACGAGCAGTTACTGGCTCCAGATACGCATCCTTCCTATTTTATTTATTTTGAATTACCCCCAAATGTAATTGACATCAATATACATCCCACAAAAACAGAAGTTAAGTTTGAGGATGAAAAAACCATTTATGCTATTCTAAGGTCCACTATAAAGCGCTCTTTAGGTATTTATAATATAACACCAACCATTGATTTTGACACAGAGGCTACGGTTGATATTATGCCTTTAAAGCCGGGCGAAACTGTTAAAGCGCCTGGCATAAGGTTAAAAGAAGGTTACAATCCTTTTTCTGGACCAGGCGCGAATGCCGATTTGAGAAAGTTTAATACTATTGATGATTGGCAAATACCTGACTCAACTAGCTTTAGAAGCGCTAATGCGGAAAAAAATAATCATGTTGAATTAAATCAAACAGCTTTTATTTTGCCCGATGAACCGCAGGAAAGTTTGTTGAGTAATTTTGATGAAAATCTTGGTGAGCCCATAAAAAAAACATCCTATCAATTACACAAAACCTACATTTTAAGTCATATTAAAACAGGCTTTTTAATTATTGACCAACAAAGTGCGCACGAACGTATTTTATATGAAAAGTATATTCGTCAGATGGCCCATCATCAAAGTTATTCGCAACAATTGCTCTTCCCTGTAGTGCTAGATTTTTCATCTGCAGAGGCAGCTTTATTACATGATATTTTAGGCGATTTACATTTGTTAGGGTTTGAAATTGAATCTATGGGAAAAAATGCGTTTGGGGTAAATGGCATCCCACCCGAGTTAAAAGAAAATGAGTTGCAACAAAGTATAGAAAAGATTCTTGATGAAATAAAGCAACAAGGCGAAATTAGAACTGGTAAAAAAGAATTTTTAGCGAAAGTGTTGGCAAGAAACATGGCCGTAAAAGCAGGGGAGAAGTTAGGCGAAGAAGAAATGCAGCATATCATTAATGAACTTTTTTCTTGCGAATTACCTTACCACAGTCCAAGTGGTAAACCCACATTAATTACATTTACTTTAGAAGAATTGGCGAAACGATTTAAAAGGTAAGATTAAATCAAGAAATTAACTTTGTATTAAATTTCAAATGATAAAGCCCAATAACTTTCTAACTTTTAAAGTTCAAATTATTTATTTTAAAAATCTAAAAACATGAAAATAGCAATACTCGGTACAGGTTCAGTTGGCGCCACCATTGGCTCAAGATTAGTTGATTTAGGTCATCAGGTAATGATAGGCTCTAGAACCAGCAATAACGAAAAAGCACAAGCATTTGTGAGTAAACACCAAGGTGTGAATGCTTCAGCAGGTACTTTCAGTGAGGCTGCTGCCTTTGGAGAAGTAATTTTTAATTGCACAAAAGGTGAGCATAGTCTTGAGGCTATCGCTATGGCTGGGAATGCCATCAGTGGTAAGGTTTTAATTGATGTCTCGAATCCACTGGATTTTAGTAATGGTATGCCTCCACATTTAATCCCAAGTTTGGCAAATACAAATTCTTTAGGAGAAGAAATTCAAAGGAGATTTCCTGAAACAAAAGTGGTGAAGACCTTTAATACCATGTGGTGTGGAATTATGGTTGATCCTAATTTGGTAGGCGGTGGTAACCATGTAAATTATATTTGTGGTAATGATGCATCAGCAAAAGCTACTACTGTTAGCATCTTAAAGCAATTTGGTTGGAAAGATGAATGTTTACTTGATTTAGGAGATATCACTAATGCAAGAGGCACTGAGGCTACCTTGCTTATTTGGTTAAGAGTTTATGGTGCAACAAAAACAGGTGCATTTAATTTCGGTATCGTAAAATAAAAAAAGCTGCTATTGTTTAGCAGCCTTTTTTTAATGAACAAACAACCTTCTGTTTTTTGGTATGCTTACTTTATTTTCGACCTAAAAGCAATTAATTACCCCAAAAACCTCTAGATATTAGTAATACGTGCCACATTAATAATTCGTTAGTGTAAATTATTTTTTTTTGTTTGTGAGGGATTTTTAACAATTCATTGCCCACATAATATTGCTATTTTTGCCCCTCAAATATAAAAGGCTTGATTTCATTAGTAACTGAATTTTCAATATGGTTAAGTGTGCTTTGTGTGGCACTTGGTGTGCTATACGCGTACCTGCTTTATGGAAAATCTATGAAATATGAAGGTTTGCCACGATGGATCAGATATGGCATGACTTTGAGTAGATTTGTGGTAGTAACGATCTTAAGTTTTTTGTTGCTCTCACCTTTAATAAAAACCATTTTTAGAACCGTTGAAAAGCCTGTTATTGTTATTGCGCAAGATAACTCAAGTTCTATTGGTGCGCAAGCTGATACTGCTTTCTTGAAGAAAGAATACAATGATAAAATTAAAGACTTAGTTGCAAAGCTGAGTGATAAATTTGAAGTAAAGCAATACCTTTTTGGCGATAAAATAAATGAGGCGGCCAATCCTGATTTTAAAGATAAATCAACAAACATCGACCAACTGTTTGAAGAGTTACAAAATCGTTATGTAAACCGCAATTTAGGTGCGGTAATCATCAGTAGTGATGGTCTTTATAATGAGGGCGAAAATCCTTTGTATGAAAGCTCTGCTTTCAAATGTCCTGTTTATACTATTGCCCTGGGCGACACAACTGTGCGTAAGGATTTGATTTTAACCAAAGTGAATCATAACAAAACGGTTTATGCAGGCAATACCTTTCCTTTAGAAATTATTATGCAGGCCAAAATGTTGAGAGGAAAAGTAGCTAAATTGGTGGTAGAAAGGGAAAGCAGAATTTTGTTTGAACAAGAAATCAATATTGTTTCCGAAAGTTTTAGTAAAAACATTCCTCTGCAATTAAAAGCCGAAGGCACTGGCACATTGCATTATATTGTAAAGTTAGTGCCCTTAGCGGAAGAAATTACTGCTATCAACAACGTTCAACATGTGTTCATAGATATTATCACAAATAAACAAAAGGTACTTATTTTAGCAGATGCCCCACATCCTGACATTACTGCCTTGCGTCAAACGATTGAAAAGAATGAAAATTATGAAGCTGAATTTACTAGCATTACTGATTGGAATAAATCAATAGAGAGTTTTAATCTGATAATTTTACATCAGTTGCCATCATTAACTAATTCAAATCAAAAGCTATTTGCAGAACTAGAAAAAAGTAATGTTTCGAGGTTGTTTATTGTGGGCAACAATAATAATTTCAATGTTTTTAATAACTTACAAAAAGTAGTTAACATTTCAGGCGTTAGACCAAAATTTAATGAAGTTTTGCCGTCTTTCAACAAAGATTTTGTACTTTTTAATTTAAGCGAAGAAGCAAAAAAATCAACAGCCTATTTCTCACCTTTGCAAGTGCCATTTGGAAACTTAAAATTGAGCCCAGGCGCTGCTGTGCTCTATCATCAAAAATTAGGAAATGTTAGCACCAATGATCCGTTGATTGCATTTAATGAAATAAACGGGGTCAAGGAAGGGGTTGTTTTAGGAGAGGGGCTATGGAGATGGCGCATCAGTAATTATCAACAAGCGCAAAACCATGATGCATTTGAAGAAATTATAGGAAAAGTTGTTCAATACCTAAGCGTTAAAACTGATAAAAGATTATTTAAAATTAACCATCAAAATACCTATAAAGAAGGCGAAAACATTGTGCTGGATGCCAATCTATTTAATGAAAGTTATGAGCCAATTAATGAACCCGATATAAAAATCAATATTTTTAATGAAGCCAGAAAATCATTTGCTTATCAATTCTCTAAAAATGAAAATGCTTACTTTTTAAATATACCAAACCTTCCAGTGGGTAATTACAGTTTTGAAGCTTTAACAAAAGTAGGCGATAAACAGCTTAAAGAAAAGGGTTCATTTGTGGTGAAACAAATAAACATAGAGGCTTTAAACACCACAGCCAACCATCAATTATTAAATGCCATCGCCAATAAAACAGGAGCAAAAATGCTTTTCCCAAATCAAATAGAAAGCTTAGAAAATTTACTTAAGAATAAGGAAGATATTGTGCCTATTTCTTACAGCGAAGAAAAATTGCAGGATTTGGTGAATTTGAAATGGGTCTTTTATCTACTGATAGCGCTTTTAACATTTGAATGGTTTTTACGCAAACGATTTGGTGGTTACTAAAACTGTAATTTGAAAAAGATTGTAGCGCTTTTTCAATTTCTTTGCAATTTTTTTTTGAAATATTTTTTTTGATTTCATTGATAATTAATTACTTTTGCTTTTGAAAGTGTTAAAATGACACATTAAAAAAACCAAGTTTAACTTTCGTTGTTTACACATTAAAATAAGGAATATGAATAAAAGTTTATTTTCAATTTTGTTGCTTCTTATGTTTGGCTTTACACTTAATGTGAGCGCTCAAACTTATCCTTTAGGAAACGATACATTATTATGCGGAGGACAAAGTATTACGCTTAATCCTTTTACCAACGCGGTAATTTTTGAAGACTCATTAATGATTACCTACCATGCCACCTTAGGTCAAACACAATTGGTAGGTTCACCAAAAGTGTATATGCATGCGGGTTATCAGGAAGCCGCTTTCGGTCCAATAATTAGCTGGGTTGGCAATTGGGGACAAGACGATGGTGTTGGCGAAATGCAAAATTTGGGAAATAACTTTTGGAGAATAACCATTCATGTTAGAAACTATTTTGGAGTGCCTATTGGTGCCAATGTAAACGCCTTGGCCATGGTTTTTAGAAATGCAGATGGTACCCTTACAGGAAAAGATGATACAGGTAATGATATTTATCTTGTGCTAGGAAACCAGCCTACAAGTGCGTTCTCTGGTGTTACAGGTTTCAATAAAAGAGATAATATTGCAACAATTTTATGGAGTAACTCGGCTACAACGCCCGCTATCACGGTAAATACTTCAGGTAATTATTCGTTTGTTGTTACCGATACTAATGGCGTTTCCTATAGCGATGATATTGCTATTTCATATGCCAGCGCTCAGTTAAATTTAGGAAATGATATTTCACTTTGTGGAAGCAGCAGCATTACCTTAGATGCGGGTGCCGGATTTACAAGTTACAGTTGGAGTAATGGTGCAACTTCGCAAACCATTACAGTGAGCGCGCCAGGGGTATATTATGTGGGTGCTCAAATAGGAAATTGTGTTGCCACAGATACGATTGTGGTAAATAATAATATTCCCAATTTATTACCTGTTAATTTAGGAAATGATACACTTTTGTGCGGCAATATAGCTTTTGCGCTTAATGCAGGTATTTCAATTACCCCTTTTGGTGACAGTTTAACTATTATTTATGATGCCACTCAAGGTCAAACACAATTGCTGGGTGCTAACAAAGTTTATTTTCACAGTGGTGCACAATTGGTGCCTTTTGGGCCTATTATTGGATGGGTTGGTAATTGGGGAATTGATGATGGTTTAGGAGAAATGACAAACATAGGAACAGATTTATGGCGCATTACGATTAATGTGCAAAGCTATTATAGTGGTGTGGTATCAACTAGTTTGAATGCTATCGCGATGGTTTTTAGAAGTGCAGATGGTTTGCAAACAGGTAAGGATGATACAGGAAATGATATTTATTTAACCGTATCAGCAACTCCAACAAGTGCTTTTACGGGTGTTACAGGAACTTATTCTCAAAGCCCCTACACCTCCATTTTATGGTCAACAGGCGATACTACAAACACGATTAATGTAAACACATCTGGTTTTTATAGCATTGAGGTAAACACCACTGTTGGATGCATTTTGCGCGACACCATTCAGGTAAGCCTTGGTAATCTTCCTTTTGTGGATGCAGGAAGCAGTCAGGAGATATGTACAGGAGAAACTTTGGTTTTAGACGCAGGTACTGGATTTGCAAGTTACTCTTGGAGTACAGGAGCAACAACAGCTGCTATAACCGTAACAACTGCTGGAACATATATTATTAATGTAACTAATAATGCAGGTTGTTCTGGTGCCGATGTAATTAATATTGCCATCTTACCTGATCCATTGGCTATGTTTACTTATGTGGTAAATAGTAATGGGATTATTAATTTTACAAGTACAAGCACAGATGCCACAACCTATGCCTGGGATTTTAATAATGATGGCACTACCGATGCAAGCACTGCAACTCCTTTTTACACTTACTTAAATCCAGGAATTTATAATGTTAGGCTCATAGTTACTAACGATTGTGCAAGTGATACTATAATACTACCAGTTAATTCAGTAAACAGTTTGAATGAGATAGATCAACAAAATACATTTATTGTATTCCCTAATCCAAGTCATGATTTTATCAATATTCAAAATCTACAAATGAATAATGGCGCAAGCATAAATTACGAAATTTGTGATATCATAGGTAAACAAGTGATTACAGGAGCATTAAATAACACAAGCATTCCACAACGAATTTCAATCAGTAATTTGCCCAATGGAATTTATTTTGTGAGATTGCACGACCAACAAAAATCACACACACAAAAATTCAATAAACTTTAACCAACCATTTAAAATAATATTCACATGAAAAGAAAAATTACGCTATTTGCTTTCTCACTTGCTTTACCAATGGCAAGTATAATGGCACAAACAACACATTTTATTAAGATACAATTAGACACTAAAAAATTTCCAAATATTGGTTGTAGCTTAAATGCACCAGCTGATGGAGTAGGTCCATCGCCATTGACAGAAGTTTACATGCATTCAGGGGTATGCTGGCAATCACCCGCGGCTCCGACAGATGAGACTGCTGCATCAATTTTTTGTTCATCCACAATCACACCATTGTGTTCAGAAGTATGGCAAAGTGTTAAGGGAAATTGGGGAAATAATCCACTGGCAGATGGCGTAGGACAAATGGTGAATGAAGGTAATGGCATTTTTACAAAAGAATTTATTGTAGAAGAATACTTTAGTGCACCAGATGTAAGTTTGGCTACAGAAAATTGTACATTTAATGGAAACAGTACTTCTGTTACCTCGCAGCCAATGCCATCTGGAAGAACTGCCTATACCATGGGACTGGTTTTTAGAGATCCAACTGGTGCAATTACAGGAAGAGATGATCAATGTAATGACATTTTTATTTATCAATTAAATTCGGCAACACCTAAGGTTATTAAAGGATCTGATATTACTGAATGGCCCGATGGTCCTGTTTCATTTATTTATACTCCTTCTGGTATTGAAACCAAAGAATTGTTTTACGAAAGAAACATTGCTCCAAATCCTTTAACTGGCGATTTAGCCAACATCAATTTCTTTGTTCGCAATCATCAAAAAGATTTTGAAATTAATGTGTATGATGCAATTGGTAATTTGGTTAAAACTATCTATCGCGGTGAATTATTAGCGGGTAAGCAAATAGCTCATTGGGATGCAAGCAACAACGAAGGAGCAAAAGTTGCAAACGGCATGTACTACTTTACAATGCGCAGTGGTAACAATATGGTAAGTGATAAAATTATCGTTAACAGATAGGATAAATAACATTTAACTATTTCAAAGGTTGATGCAAACATCAACCTTTATTTTTAGTACCAGGTTTCATTAAAATCAAATTCATTTAAAACATGAAAAGCATGCGTAAAATATTTTTAGCCATTGTATGTCTGATAAGCGCTCAGGCCTTTTCACAAGTAGTAACTCATACACCAAATTACGTTACTGCCAATGATAGCATCACCATCATTTTTAATGCTAGTCAAGGAAATGGCGCATTAGCTGGGGCTGATAGTGTGTGGATACATACCGGTTTAATCACCGATAGAAGCGCAGGGACAAGCGATTGGCACTATAAAAAACGTGCCTATGCTTTTCCTGATTCGGCAGTGTTGATGACAAAAATTGCTACAAATGTTTTTCGAATTAAATTTAAAATAAATACATGGTATGGTTTTAATACGCAAGAAAAAGTACGTGCCTTGGCCATGGTTTTTAGAAACAGACCAGGAACGCAAGTTGGTAAAAATGCCGATGGAACGGATATTTTTATCCCATTGTTTAATACTGGTTTCTCTGCAAAGTTTGTAGCACCTGTAACTAGTTATATTATCAGCAATCAAAACCAAACGATTCCAATTACTATTAATGCCAATCAAAATGCATTTATCAATGTGTTTACTGATGGTGTTTTAGCAGGACAAGTAAGCGCTGCCAATACTTTTACTGTGAATGTTTCAAGCGGTAATTATGGGGTACATTGGATTAAATTTTCTGCCGAAAGTGGAGTCAACATTGTAAACGACTCTATCAGAATTATAACACAAGCGCCACAAATAGTGCAAGATCCGCCTTCTGGGACTGGCAATGGGATTAATGTGATTAATGATAGTACGGTAATACTATGTTTACTTGCTCCTTATAAAAACAATGTTTATGTGTTGGGCGATTTTAATGATTGGATGGTTGAACCCAATTATTACATGAAAAAATCATTAAATGGTGAAAGATATTGGTTACAAATAAATGGCTTAACACCCAATCAAGAAGTGCGTTTTCAATACCTAGTGGATAATAAAATCAGAGTTGCTGATCCTCATTGCGAGAAAATATTGGATCCGAATTTAGATATTGGAATTAACCCTGTTTTGTATCCTAATTTAATTCCTTATCCATCAGGTAAAACTTATGAAATTGTATCGGTGATGCAACCCGGTCAAGCGGAGTACAATTGGCAAATAACCAATTTTCAAAGACCCGATAATAGAGATTTAAATATCTATGAATTATTGATTAGAGATTTTGTTACCCGTCATACTTTTAAAACGGTTAGAGATTCAATCAATTATCTAAAAAAATTAGGTGTTACTGCCGTTCAATTTATGCCAGTTACTGAGTTTGATGGCAATGAAAGTTGGGGTTATGGCCCAAATTTTTTCTTTGCTGTAGATAAAACGTATGGTCCTAAAAAAGACTTTAAAGAACTTATAGATTCGTTACATGCCAATGGTATTGCTGTAATTTTAGATATAGTGCTAAATCATGCCTATGGTTTATCGCCACATGCACGTTTATGGTGGGATGAGTTTGATAATAAACCATCAAACCAAAATCCATATTTGAACAAAAATGCTACACATGCTTTTAATGTGGGTTACGATTTTAACCATGATAGCCCATATACACGTCAATTTTGTGATACTGTTTTAGCGCATTGGGTTGAAGAATATAAAATTGATGGTTTTCGTTTCGATTTATCAAAAGGCTTTACGCAAACAAGCACGGTAAATAGTTCAAATCCAGTAGGTGATTGGAGTATGTATGATGCATCAAGAGTATATAATATCAAAAGAATGGCCACTCAACTTTGGCAAAATTACCCTGGCACGTATGTCATTTTAGAGCACTTTGCCGAAAAAAGCGAAGAGCAAGATTTGGCAGGACACGGTTGTATGCTCTGGGGTAAAGCACATGCAGAATACGGTCAGGCAACTATGGCCTGGCCCACAGGATGGGATTTTTCTAATGCCATTGATTATCGTTCAAGTCAACATGGTTTTCCTTTTCATAATTTAGTAGGTTTTATGGAGAGCCATGATGAAGAAAGATTAATGTATAGTAATAAAATGTTTGGTAATGGTACAGGCAATTATTCTACAAAAGCATACAATACCAGATTGGAGCGTTTTGCGCAATCAGCTGCGTTTTTCTTTCCTGTACCTGGGCCTAAAATGACTTGGATGTTTGGTGAGTTAGGATATGATTTTTCTATTAATTACCCAACAAATACAGCAGATTCACGCACTTCACCAAAACCAATTCGTTGGGATTATACGAACTCGCCTGCCAGAATGAAGCTTTACAAAACATATGCTGCTTTAGGAAAATTGCGCACCATCAATAACTCCTTTAAAACAAGTAATTTTAATATTTCGGCATTTGGAACGCAAAAGCAATTATACGTAAATGATCCAATTATGAATACTATCGTTTTTGGAAACTTTGATGTGGTAACACAAGATGTATTTTCTGGTTTTCAACATACAGGTGTATGGTATGAATACTTTACTGGAATTCCATTGAATGTTACAGATGTAAATATGACTTTGAATTTGGGCCCTGGGAAGTTTAAATTATATACCGATGTGCAATTGCCGCTTCCTGATATGTCGGCAACGGACAGTGTAACAGCGATAAAAGAAATAGCGCTAGGTTCAATGAATGTTTTTGTATCTCCTAATCCTTTTAATACTGAAGTGCAAATGAGATATTTTGTGGAAGAAAATAGTCAGGTGCATGTTGCCATCTATGATATGTTAGGAAGAGAAGTTAAAGTTTTAGTGAATGAGCAGCAAGTAAAAGGCATTCAGCAAGTTATTTGGGACGGAAAAAATACGCAAGGGGCATTGGTTCCAGCTGGAAATTATTTTTTCAGAATTACAGCAGGGACCTATACAGAAAGTGGCAAGTTGATGAAGTTTGAGTAAATGTGCCAATTTTTCAATGTGCTAATGTGCCAATTTTTCAATGTGCCAATTTTTCAATGTGCCAATGTGCCAATTTTCAATGTGAGAATGTGCCAATTTTTCAATGTGCTAATTTATTGATGAAATCCTTTTTTATGTACTGGTTGTGTTGGGTTTTAAGTTTGATTTACTTTCATTAGTTCTTTTCGCACTTTTTTAATTGTATGCTTTACACCTACTGACATATTTTCTTGATGTAATTCAGTTGCAAATAAGATTTCGTTCTTTATTTCGGGAAATTGTTTGGCTATTTTTGATAAGGTATTAAAGGCAAAGCAAATAACAGCAATAGATTCGTTTGGATTGCCTACTGCTGTAAAGCAGGCATCTATTGCTAATGTTAAACTCTTTTTGGGAATTTCTATTTCTTTTAAAAATCGAAAAGTATTTCTTTTAATGGCTTGATGCACGGGCTGCTTTATCAATAGTAACAGTTTGTTCAGCTGAGGTTCAATTAATTTTGGTTGCTGAATTACCAAATAACTCATAGCCCATGCTGCGCGCTGTGCTAATATTGCATTGGTGCCTAAAACATAACTCATTAAGTTATACCAATGTGATTTATAAATTATGCCAATAATTTAAAATCTTACATTGGTAAATACCGATCGGAAAAAAGTTTGGGACAAATGCAGTGAAACAAATTTGGACCATTACTTATTTCACATCGGTGTTATTAAATTTTGCAGGGTCGCAATCAATCCACTGAATTACTTTGGTGGTAGTTGTTTTAGCATGTTTACTTAAAAGTAATACCGATTACACTTTCAATTTAGTCCAATTGCGGCCAAGCCTTATTGTACTATTTTAAAGTTGTATCGGCATTAACCATTGTAAATTTATTAAAAAGCTTTGGGCTATTTAATAAATACAATTGGTATAACTTTTCTAATTCCATAGTTATGGATGTAAAAAGTGATATTAATAAAAAAGCGCTTCTCTTTTGAGAAGCGCTTTTTAAATGTTAAAAGAAAAAATTATTTCTTTTTTGTAGTAGCTTTTGCAATTGAATCAGCAGCAATAGAATCAGTTTTAGCCTTTTCAAGGGCAGCTATTGAATCAGAAATTGCTTGTGCTTTTTGAGCTTCAAGTTCCATCATCATGGCTTCTTGACTCTCAATAGAATCAGCTATTGCTTTATCTTTTTTTGCTTTTTCTTCGGCACTAGGGCCGCAAGCAACAATAAGCATTATTGCTGAAACAGCAAGAATCGAAAATATTTTTTTCATGTTTTATTTTTAAGAATTATTTAGCTCCTGTTTTTTTACCGATAATAATCTTATCAGGTGTACCGCCATCTTTTTTAAGACCGCCTATTTGCTTATCGTCTTTTTTAGGCTCTGGTTTTACTTTTGGCTTTGAGCTTCCACCTTTTTTCTTAGCAGCAGCAGCTTCTTCAGCAGCTAAAATAGAATCTTGTCTCATTTTTTCCATTGCAGCATTGATAGAATCTTGCATCATTTGTTGCATTTGAGCTTCAACTGCAGCTAATGAATCAGCAGTTACTTTTGCAATAGAATCCATACGAGCAGCTTCTTTTTTTGCAATTTCTTCAGCGCTTGGACCGCACGATACAATTAAAAATGTTGCAGCTACTGCAACGGAATAGATTACTTTTTTCATTTTTATAGTTGTTTATTTGGTTAAATTTTGCCGCAAAACTATAAAAAATAATTAAGATTAAATCTTTTTTGTAATTTAATTTTAAAGCTTATATTTGCACCAATTAAATAATAACACAAAAAAAACGAAAATGAAAAAACAAATTTTATCGATTTCAGCAGCCCTATTTTTAGCAGGTGCTATGATTTTTACTGGTTGTAAAAAAGAAGATACCACAGCACCTGTCATTACATTGACTGGAGATGCTAGCATATCTATTTTTGTTGGTGAGACTTTTACTGACCCAGGATTTAAAGCTACAGATTTAGATGGTAAAGAAGATGAGTCTGATGTTACTTCATCAGTTACAAAAACTGGCGCTGTTGACAACACTAAATCTGGTGAGTATATTATTACTTATTCAGTAACAGATGAAGCTGGAAACAAATCAGCTGATGTTAAACGTACAGTAAATGTTAAACACAACGCAGCGTCAATACAAGGGTTATATAGTGTTGCTGAATCTTGCACAGGTGTTCCTTCTCCTGCATTCCAATGCAATATCACTCAAGCTGCTACTACAACTACTATCAATATCAGTAACTTTGGTGGTTACAATGTAACAGTTGCTGGTTCTATAGGTGGTACAAACAATACTGCAATTACTCTTCAATCTCAAACCATTGCAGGTGCTACTTTCTCTGGAACAGGTACAATTGACCCAGATGGAAAAAAAGTAACAATTTCATACAGTGTAACTGATGGCACTGTTACTGACAATTGTACAATGACAATGACAAGATAATTCATTGAAAATTAATTATAAAAAAAGCTGCTCTAAGGAGTGGCTTTTTTTTTGCCTTTTTTTTACGGTTATTTGAGCCATGATTATAGATAAGTACAAATTAGTTTTTAAACAAATAGCCTTATTACTTTGCCTATACGCGTTCACCCGCCTGCTTTTTCTGGTTTTTAATTACAGTTATTTTGCACATTCAGAAAGTACTATTACTCCCTTCCTATTTGGCCTTAGATTCGATTTGGTAGTTATATGTTGGTTGAATGGCTTGCTGTTTTTAGTGATTTTGTTACCTTTTAAATTTACTGAACATGCTTACTTTAAAAGAATTTATCAAATACTTTTTGTAAGTATCAATGCCTTAGCGCTATTATTCAATTGTATTGATATTGGCTATTTTGAATTCATACAAAAAAGATCAACCTTTGATTTGTTTCAAACACTAGGTGGCGAAAACGATGGCATGCAACTTTTGCCGCAATACATAGCCGATTACTTGCATGTATTATTGATTTGGATTTCAATTATTACAGCCCTCATTTATTTTTCTAAGAGCCCCAATATTACGCTAAAGACTGTTTCACCTAAAGCAATGATTGTTCAGCTCATTTCTATTTTTATTATTTTTCTTCCGCTGTTGGTGTTGGGCTCAAGAGGTGGTTGGCAATACCGGCCAATAGATATGATTACTGCTTCAAACTATGCGCAAGGCAAACATGTTTCGCTGGTTTTAAATTCCCCCTTTTGCATCATGAAATCAGCCAACAGAGCTCAGTTGGAGCCTCTGAAATTTTTACCAGAAAAGCAGGTTAAAGAATTATTTTCACCTTTTCATTACCATAAAGATACAACTTTGTTTCAGCCAAAAAATGTGGTATTCATCATTATGGAAAGCTTCGGGAGTGAGTATACTCAACTGGCCAATGATAAGGAATCACTCACGCCTTTTTTAGATAGTCTAGCCACTAAAAGTACACAGTTTACAAACGCTTATGCTAATGGTAAAACTTCCATTAAAGGCATTCCTGCGATTGTTGCAGGTATTCCAACCTTATTTGATGGTTCATTTACTTATTCGGCCTACAATGCCAATAGTTTTGAAAGCATTGCTACTTCCTTAAAGAAGAAAGGGTATAGCACCTCATTTTTTCATGGTGGAAATAATGGTACTATGGGTTTTGATGTTTTTGCCAAAGCTGCTGGTTTTGATCACTATGTTGGTAGAAAGGAATATCCCAAAGACACCGATTATGACGGCCATTGGGGAATATATGATGAACCATTTTTTCAGTTTTTTAAGCATAAATTAGATCAGGAAAAAAAGCCTTTTGCCGCATGTTTTTTCAGTTTGTCATCTCATCATCCTTATTCTTTACCTGAGCAATATCAAAACAAATTTAAAGGAAACTCGCTCGAAATTGGAGCCAGCATACAATATGCCGATTACGCTTTAGCACAGTTTTTTAAGTCGGCAGAAAAATCAGCTTGGTATAAAAATACCTTATTTGTGATTACAGCAGATCATACTTCAATATCTAAAAATGAGCAATATCAAACCGATGCAGGTATTTATAGTATTCCTTTGTTGATTTACGATCCTAAGCAAGCCCAAGGCGAAATTATTGAAAAGCCAATACAGCAGATTGATATCCTGCCAAGTGTTTTAGAACAATTAAATTACGACTTACCTTATTTTGCCTATGGAAATGATTTTAGGCGTGCTGCATCTGGTTATGCCATATCTTTTAATGGACAGTATTATCAATTAATTACAGCGCAATATTGTTTGCAGTTTGATGGTGAAAAAACAATTGCAGTTTATAATATGAAAGAGGATAAGTTGTTAAAAGACAATTTAATTAATAAGGCTAAAACCAATTTCAAAAAGGAAGAGGAGCTGCTTAAAGCCATTATTCAAACTTATAATCAGAGTTTGATTGAGAATAAAATGACAGTAAAAAATTAATTCAAAAGGCGCCTTCTATCTGTTTTACAATGGTTTTATTTCCCTGATGGATAATGGCAATCACATCGAATCTTAATTCCAATTCAATCTCATTTGCTTCGCAATAGGCTTCAGCAGCATCTATCAATAATTGTTGCTTTTTATCGTTTACCGCTTCTTCTGGTTTACTAAAGGTATCGGAACTTCGGGTTTTTACTTCAACAAACACCAGCGTATTGTTGGATTGTGCAATAATATCTACTTCGGCTTTTTGCCAACGCCAATTGGTGGCTAATATGGTATAGTTTTTATCTCGCAAATAGTTTACAGCCAATAATTCACCTTCGCTGCCTAGTTCGTTGTGCGTTGCCATTAATAAGCCAAATTAACTTGTTCATCAGTGATGCTCAATATAGCATCAAAACCCAGTGGTAAAGACAGGTTTCTAACTATATGTCCACAAGGAAAATCGAAACAAATGGGGTAGTTTTTATCTTTTAAATGAAATGATATTATTTCTTCTGCACGATGACCAAAAGGAACTAAATTATCCTTCATATCGCTCATTCCTCCAATAATTAAACCCGCTAAATCATCAAATTTACCTGCACGTTTTAAACTTAAAATCATTCTGTCAATATGATATAAATATTCATCTAAATCTTCTAAAAATAGTATTTTTCCTTTAGTGTCGATATCTGTTTTGCTACCCTGCATAGCATACAATAAGGATAAATTGCCACCAATAATGGGTGCTTTTACATTTCCTTTTTTGAACAAATTTTTATTTTCAGATGTATCGTAATTATATAGGTAATTAGTTTTTTCTCCAGCAATCACCTTAAATAATGAATTTGTTGCTTCTTCATTTTTTGAAAAGTTGATAGGCATTGTTGCGTGTAAGCTTGCTATATTTTGTATGTTTAATGCGCTATGCAACACCGTAACATCGCTGTAACCGATGATCCATTTTGGATTTTCGCGCAAAGCGTTAAAGTTGATTTCATCGATAATACGCATGGTGCCATAGCCACCTCTTGCAATCAAAATAGCTTTTACATTTTTATCATCTATCAAATGTTGCAAATCATTTTTTCTTTGTTCATCACTGCCTGCAAATTGGTTTTCGATAGCAAATAAATTTGTTGAAAACTGCACCTGGTAACCTTTGCTTTCAATGAGTTTAACGGCATAATTAAGTTCATCTGTACTTATTTTTCGGGCGGTTGCAGCAATTCCTATGATGTCTCCTTTTTTGAGGAAAGGTGGTGTAAGCATTATGTATTATATTTGCCTGCTAAATTATAAACTTTAAGGATAGCTGCCACTTGTATTCATTCAATTTATTTTGATGCTTGAATTAAGAGGTAGAAAATTGAAAAATTATGTCGACTACTCATTATAAAAGAACAACTGTAACCGCAGCATTACCATATGCCAATGGGCCTGTACATATTGGACATTTAGCAGGATGTTATTTACCTGCCGATATTTATGCACGTTATTTACGATTGAATAAAAAAGATGTTTTGTTTATCTGCGGAAGCGATGAACATGGTGTGCCTATTACCATAAAAGCAAAAAAAGAAGGCATTACGCCACAACAAGTGGTAGATAAATATCATAAAATGATGGGTGATTCTTTTAATGAATTCGGCATTAGCTTCGATATTTATTCAAGAACATCTAGTAAAACACATCATGAAACGGCAGGAGATTTTTTCAAAGTATTATATGAAAAGGGTGTTTTCACTGAAGAGATAACCAATCAATATTTTGATGAAACAGCCAATCAGTTTTTAGCTGACCGATATATTATGGGAACTTGCCCTGTTTGCAATAATGAGAGCGCTTATGGCGATCAATGTGAACGTTGCGGAAGTACTTTAAATGCCACTGATTTAATTAATCCACATTCAACCTTGTCGGGTGCAACTCCAGTGTTGAGAGAAACAAAAAACTGGTTTTTACCTCTAGATAAATTATCACCCAAAATTTTAAACTACATTGAAAGTCATAAAGACTGGAAAAGCAATGTTTATGGGCAATGCAAGAGTTGGTTGGTAAGTGGAGATGGTTTGCAACCCAGGGCAATGACACGCGATTTAGATTGGGGTGT
>JBILPB010000189.1:0-5087 GCA_044374175.1 Bacteroidia bacterium
TTAACTTAAACAACCCTTTACCTGTGGTGCCAATATAGAGTACATCATTAATATTTTTTAGTTTGTTAATGGGTAGTTCACTTACTATTTGTTTTGTTTTTATTTCTAATCCTAACTCCATTTCAATTAAGCCACCATCCATAGAGGCTATACCAATTTTTCCATTACCAATTAATTCTATATCCTTAATCTGTTCACCTAGCAACTTTGTGTTTTTATTCAGTATTAAATATTTACTGGCTGTTATTATGGCTAACCCTTTTAATGTGCCTATCATTAAGTGATTTTTGTAAAACTTCATGCATTCAATTTCCTTACTTGGCAAAGCAGTAAAATTAGATTGGTTTAGCACCGACATAGTATGGCCAGAAAAAATATTAAGACCGCCTTTGGTGCCTACGTAAATGGTATCGCCACTTCCCATTTCAAGGCAACTGATATAGTTGTGAGCTAAACCATTTCCTGTTGTGTAAATTTCAAAATTAAATCCATTGTAAATAGCCAAACCACCATCTGTGCCTATCCATAATCGATTATATTTATCTTTTAAAAAGCAATTGACAGTACTGCCCGGAAGGTTTTGCTCTGACGCAATTTTAGTGATTAGAAATTTTTCTCCAAATTTCTCTGGTTTAGTTTGAATGGGCAGAATTATCGCTTTTACAGGCTTAAATTTTAATAAGATTCCATTTTTATTGGCATTGATATAGGTGTGTTTTATACATTGCTGATCGTTACTAGTTTTTCTTTGATAAACATATTCTCCTATAGTGGCATAGTTAGGCAGTATTTTATGGGTTATGTTTGTAATACTTTTCGATTTAAGGTCTTTTAATTCAAAATGCTTTACTACAGTTGGCTTTACCTTACTTATGAGGGGAGTAATTGTTTTAAATAAAATGGGTATGTTATGAATTTTTTTTTCTTCCTGTCTTCTAGAGCAGGATGATAATATTAAAATGATAAAATAAAAAACAACCTGGTGCTTAATCATAAATTTAGACTTTAATGAAAATATTTTGACAAACTTATCATAACTTAAGTTCAATCTATTAAAGTACAAGAAATAAAAAGTATATTTTAAATTTATAAAAGATTTAATTTATACCTTCGGAGTTTTAAAGAAATTAAATCCAATCTCATTTACATTTATGAAAGCATCACAAAAAAATATCATAACTATTTCTGCACTTTTTATTTTTTCCTATTTTACAAGTTACGCTCAACAAACAATCACGATGGGAAGTGCGTCAAGTGTAACAACTTGTTCGGCTAATTTTTATGATTCAGGGGGGGCCAATGGCAATTATTCGAATAATGAAAATAGCACCTTAACTATTTATCCTCAAACAGTAGGGAGTAAGATTCAAATTAATATAACTAGTATCAATTTAGGATTCAATGATATTCTTAGCATTTACGATGGAATTAACGTTGCAGCTCCACTTCTTTATTCAAACTCTACTAACACTGGAATTTTTTGGGCAAATAATGCTTCAGGTGCTTTAACTATACGTTTTGTTTCTAATTCAAGTCTTGTTTATAATGGATGGAAGGCTCAGGTGTATTGCATTTCACCAAGTTTTCCTCATGTTAATGTCGATGGCAACATTTCTTTAACCACATGCGAAGGTAGTCTATTTGATTCCGGAGGACCTTCAATGGTAGTTGGAAGCAACGGTATTAACAATGATACTATTACAATTTTTCCTGCAGTTGCAGGTAATAAAATAGCAGTAAAGTTTTATGAGTCATACGGTGATTTTTTTAACTTTTATAATGGCCCTGGCACATCTGAAAATTTGCCATTTAATAACATTTCCTTTTCAACATCCTCACCTACTATACGTTCTACCCATCCAACCGGTGCAATTACCATAGTAACAAAGGGATATTCTTATCAAAATTGGTATGCCGATATTTATTGCCAATCACCAAATACTGCACCACAATGTGCCAATTTAGATTATCCCTATGAAAATGAAACCAATGTTAGTATGAACACTGTTTTACGCTGGAACAATTTTGGTTTGGGGATACCCGAGTTATACGATGTTTATTTTGGAACCAATCCTAACCCTCCATTGCTAGCTTCAGATTTAACCAGCAATTCTTTTCATCCCGGTACATTAAGTCCTTCAACCACCTATTACTGGAAAGTAATTACAAAAAACACTGCAGGTAATTCTACAGGTTGCATCACAAGGCAATTCAATACATCATCTGTCTCAATACAAACTTCTTTAGCAGGACAAACCATAAATGCATGTACCATGCAGCTTAACGATGGAATTCAGACAGGAAGCATCACTGTTATTCCTCCTGCAGGTCAAATAAGCTATTTAAGCTTTTACAATTACGCTCTGTTTTTAGGAATTGGCGACACATTGTATGTGTACAATGGAAATTCTACTGCTGCACCCTTGCAAGGAATTTATACTTCATATCCTTATGACCCCAGTGGCTTGAACAATATTACCTCAACAGCTTCCGATGGCTCACTAACATTAAAGTTTACGTCAAATTACGACAATTCATTAAGTGATTTCTCCTTGAATTTTTCATGCTTCGACCCAAACAGCGCGCCTGCCTGCCCAAATATTAATGAGCCTTACGATGGACAAACAGATGTATTAACAACATCTTCTTTATCATGGCTTTATACTATCTCCGGTCAGGGTTTACCTGATGTATACGATGTTTATTTTGGGACTGACCCTACTCCTCCTTTGGTATCTCAAAATCAAACATCTTTAAGTTATACCCCTACAAATCTTCAAGTAAACACCACCTATTATTGGATGATTATTGCTAAAAATCAGTTTGGGGAATCAACTGGTTGTTGGACTAATTCTTACACAACAATTCAAACCATGCCATACATTGATTTACTTCCCTATAATGGTTATGCAGCTCAAGGAAATGGAATCACATTAGATATGGATGGATATGGTATTGACTATCTTGACTATTCTTACAGCACCGATGGTGGAAATTCTTATATATCTTTTGAAGGGGGAGTACCATTTTCATTTAGTTATGTTTGGGTTCCCATTCCACCAGCTGGTATTGTTAACATTATGATTTCAGGATATACATCAGACGGCACCTATATGTGGGACACCATTGCAATATATGTTGAACCTTTAATTTTTACAATAGATTATCCGGTTAATGGTCAAGAACTGTTATTTGGTGATTATGATTCATCATATGCTACCATTTCTCAAAGTGTTGGAATGGATTTTCCTCTAAATAATTTCGTTGGTTTTTATATTAAGGAGGTTGGCGCAGCTAACTGGAGTTATTATGCCGATTATATGGACAGTGGAGGCACTATCTACTTTGACAATTCATATGGAAATGCAACTATTTATCCTGGAGATTATTACCTAAAGGTGGAACCCAATCCGTTTGGCACAGGAGATTCCACAACCTTACCAGTTCATTTTAGAGAGCTTCTTTTTTCAAATCCTGTCGGGGGTGAAATATTTATTCAGGGTGATACAGTTTCTATTACTGCTTTTTCTAAATATCAAATAGATGTGTATATATTGCAATTTAGCTCCGATGGTGGGAATACATGGACAGACCTCACCAATTCTTTTGTTGATGATGGCATTTCCTTTCCTTTTTATTATGAATACAACTGGGTTATACCCAATGTGAACAGTAACAATTGCTATTTAAGATTAATGAAGGCAGGCAATCCTGGAATTGTTTTTGAACAAACCAATGCACCCTTTACAATCCAATGTAATCTCAACTCAACCATACAAGCAGCAGGCAGCACTACTTTCTGTCAGGGTAGTAGTGTGCAATTAAATGCCAATACAGGAACAGGTTATACTTATCAATGGAAATTAAATGGTGCAAATATACCAAGTGCAACTGCTGCCGTATACAATGCAAATATTTCTGGTAATTATGTAGTTGTTGTCACCTCCAATGGATGCAGTGCAACTTCGTCTGCTACTACTGTAACTGTAAATCCTTTACCTGCTGCTACTATTGGTGCTATAGGATCAACTACTATCTGTCAAGGAGCCAATGTGCAGCTTAATGCAAATACAGGAACAGGGTTCACCTACGAGTGGAAGTTAAATGGCAACAATATTTCAGGAGCTACCAATTCCTCTTACACTGCAAGTGCTGCAGGTAATTATACAGTAGTTGTATTTTTTAATGGTTGTTCATCTACTTCTGTTGCAACAAATGTTATTGTAAATAACAACCCTACGGCCCCAAATTTAAGTATTATCAACAATTGTGGCAATTCAACTATCACAGCAACAGGTGTTACAGGTACTTTAACATGGAGCGATGGAGGTACAGGAAATCCGCGCACAGTGAGCTCAGGAACTTATACAGTAACACAAACATCAAATGGATGCACAAGTGCAAGTAGTAATTCAGTAACAGCAAATCCAAATGCAATTCCCAATGCCCCAGTATTGAGTGTCATCAATAATTGTGGATCATCAACTATAACAGCAACAGGTGTTACAGGCACTTTAACTTGGAGCGATGGAGGCACAGGAAATCCACGTACCGTAAGCTCAGGAACTTATACAATAACACAAACATCAAATGGATGCACAAGTGCAAGTAGTAATTCAGTAACAGCAAATCCAAATGCAATTCCCAATGCACCATTATTAAGTATTATCAATAATTGTGGTACATCAACTATTACCGCTACAGGTTTAACAGGCACATTAACTTGGAGCGATGGAGGCACAGGAAATCCGCGCACAGTAAGCTCAGGAACTTATACAGTAACACAAACATCAAATGGATGCACTAGTGGAAGTAGTAATTCAGTAACAGCAAATCCAAATGCAATTCCCAATGCCCCATTATTGAGTGTCATCAACAATTGTGGAACATCAACTATCACTGCAACAGGTGTAACAGGCACTTTAACTTGGAGTGATGGAGGAACAGGAAATCCACGTACCGTGAGCTCAGGAACTTATACAGTAACACAAACATCAAATGGATGCACAAGTGGAAGTAGTAATTCAGTAACAGCAAATCCAAATGCAATTCCCAATGCCCCAGTATTGAGTGTCATCAATAATTGT